>CAMEWU010000020.1 GCA_945946715.1 uncultured Clostridium sp.
TAAATATCTTTGTTCCACTGACTCGGATGTTGATGTGTTCTACAATATAATCAAAATCTTCAGAAGCTTTTTGTATCTCTGCTTCGTTTCCTTGTTCTAATACTTCATTATAAGTGTCAAATTCCTGATTCAACTGATTTGTATCTGAGCCTATCTTAATCAATGCTGCAAAGTTAAGCACGCATATCAACACTAGAATAAATATCAATAAACTAGTTAAACTTAATACTTTTTTCCCAATACTCGTTTTTTTCATAATGTATTACTCCCCCCCGTATCTTTCGTTTACACAATGACTTTATGTCATGTCTTTTTAATATTGTACTATGAAATCACTAGGAACACAAGCGAGAAACATTTGAATCCATTCTTGTCATTTCATGTCAATTAGTTTATTATTAAAGAATCAAAAGAAAAGAGGTAAATATCATGGAAAAAGTTATTCTTGCCTATTCAGGTGGTCTTGACACCACTGCGGTTATTCCTTGGTTAAAGGAAACTTATGGCTATGGGGTTATTTGCTGTTGTATCGACTGTGGTCAGGGTGAAGAGCTTGACGGACTTGAGGAACGTGCGAAACTGTCCGGTGCTGCAAAGCTCTATATCGAAGATGTTGTTGATGATCTTTGCGAAAACTACATCATGCCTTGCGTTCAGGCCGGTGCCGTTTACGAACATAAATACCTTATGGGTACAGCAATGGCCAGACCAGCCATCGCTGCAAAATTAGTAGAAATCGCCCGTAAGGAAGATGCTGTAGCTATCTGTCACGGTGCAACCGGTAAGGGAAATGATCAGATTCGTTTTGAATTAGGAATCAAGGCTTTGGCTCCGGACATTAAAGTTATCGCTCCTTGGCGTGATGACAAATGGCAGATGGATTCCCGTGAAGCCGAGATTGAATATTGTAAGGCACATGGCATTGATCTTCCATTTGGCACCGACCAGTCTTATAGCCGTGACCGTAACATCTGGCATATCAGCCACGAAGGTCTTGAGCTTGAGAATCCGGCTCTTGCACCAAACTATGATCACATGCTTGTTCTTGGTGTAACACCGGAAAGAGCCCCGGAGGAAGGCGAGGAGCTTTCCATCACATTTGAACAAGGTATGCCCGTTGCATTAAATGGCGAAAAGATGAAGGTTGCAGATATCATCCGTGAGTTAAATAAGATTGGCGGAAAGCACGGTATCGGTATTGTAGATATTGTTGAAAACCGTGTCGTTGGTATGAAGAGCCGTGGTGTATATGAAACTCCCGGCGGAACCATCCTGATGGAAGCGCATCAACAGTTAGAAGAGCTTGTATTAGACCGCGATACCATTGCATTGAAGTTAGAGCTCGGCAGCAAGCTTGCAAGCATTGTATATGAAGGAAAATGGTTCACACCGGTACGGGAAGCTATCTCAGCTTTCGTCACTGTTACCCAGCAGTGTGTAACCGGTGAGGCTAAACTACGTCTTTACAAGGGCAACATCATTAAGAACGGTACAACCTCTCCATATTCTCTTTACAGCGAGTCGCTTGCATCCTTTACAACCGGTGATATGTATGATCATCATGATGCAGAGGGCTTCATCACATTATGGGGACTTCCATTGAAGGTTCGTGCAATGAGAATGAACGAGTTAAAGAAGGAAAACAAAAAATAGTACAGTATTTGCTGTTTGCTTTTCATAAGAACACAAAAGAGACTGCTTAAAATCACTTCCGTATGGAAGAACTATAAGCAGTCTCTTTCTTATTATTCCGTTCCTATTTTACCACATAAACTTTCTAATTCTAATATGTAGTTTTTCTTGTGAAATTAACCCAATAATTTCCGAATCATCTCCGGTGTATAGGTTACACAGGTCATTTTCTCTACTTCGATGCGATACAAGGCATTGGCGGCGATATGCTCTGCTGCCTGCTCAATATCACGAATTCCGGAGGTATTCTTAAATATATCCATAACCGTATCCAGTGCTTCTTCCGTAATCACAATTTCTTCACTTCGAAGACCAATCCGCTTCAACACCTTTGGCATGGCAAATTTTGTAAATATGACTCTCTTCTCTTCCAAGGTATAATCCGGCAATTCGATAACCGCGAAACGAGACATCAATGGTGCACTGATTGCGTCCCGATCATTCGCTGTTGCAATTGGATAAACACCGGTCGTCGGAATATTACATTCCACATAGTTATCCGTAAAGCCAAGATTATCCAATAAGGTCAGCAATACATCTGCCGGATTACCATTTCCTTTTCCGGAGGATGCCTTATCCAACTCATTTATTATAAATAATAGATTCGAACTTTCTGCATTCGCAAATGCTTCCATAATTAAGCCCGGCTTCGCATTGGCGTAGATACGCGAGCTTCCGGTCAACTGCTCCGGATCATTAATCGAGCTCATTTCCAGGGTTGTCCAAGACATTTTCAATATCTTAGCCACTGCATACGCAATCTGTGACTTACCGGTTCCTGCAGGACCAATTAGTAAAATACCATATGCCGGTAAGGTATGGGTACGATTAATCTGAATGATTGTCTCAATAATACGCTGTTTTACACTCTCTAAGCCATACAGTTCCTCGTCCAAGATACGACGTGCCTCCACCGGATCAATCGGCTGGAAATCCGTATTCTTCCACTGGATATTCAACATAATGGAAAGTGCCCGTTGTGCATGGCGTCTTTCTTCCGGTGTTACCTCTGTCGACTTTGCCACCGCCAGATTCCGTCTTGCCCACAAGCGAATATTATCCGGCAATGTACTGCCTGCACAGGTCAGATAATCCGTAATGCTCTGTATACTTGTCAGCTTCATATCATCCGCATCTTCAATCTCATCCAAATCAACGACTGCCTCAGATGGAGCATCACTTTGAAACAGTCTGTCAATCATGAACTGAAGAAATCCATTTTCACCGGACAACTTCGTTCCTCGCATAGCTACTCCTGTTTCCTGAATCTTGTACACGGCATATCCCGCCTCTGTCTTCTGCCCTGACAAACGGACCATGATATGATTCTCACCCAACCATTTGATAAGATTCTCAAACCGTGCATCGATCTGCAAAATGTCATGCGGTATCTTCTCTGCGTCCTCATCATATATAAAGCCTGTGCCTTTGGTCGGTGACGTGAACATACCGGAAGAATGATGCAAAAATACTCCCTCAGCATCTGCTAAAACCATGATTGGATGAGAAGCATCTGCAAAATGATCACTGGTATATACCAAACGGTATGTCTTGTCTGCTTTAACTGCGTCTTTTTTTTCCTGATTAAAATCAAATACTGGCATTTTGAACCCCTGTCTCTCTGCTTTTTTCACCATTATACTATAGATTATTATGAAAGGCAAAGTAACTTTCACCTAAGATGCGTAATTTACAAGCATAGGTGACTATGATAAAATTATTACCAAATACATAAGAATCGTTGTGGGGGAATACTAAAATGATATTATATTGTGAAAATTGCGGTGATGCCCTGTATTTCAATCCATCGAAGGGAAAAATGGAGTGCTTCAGTTGTGGTAATCTATATGATGCAGAGCAATCACAAACTGTTGAAACAACTGAAAAACTGACCTCACCGGGAGGGGTATTAGGTGCTTCACAGTCGGCAAGTGAAACCATGGAATGCAACATCTATACCTGTACGGCTTGTGGTGCAGAGCTGGCAATCAACGGGGTAGAATCCTCTACCTTCTGTGCTTACTGCGGTCAGCCAACCATTGTATTCAGCCGGGTTTCTTCCGAAGCAAAGCCAAAGTATATTATTCCATTTTCCATTACAAAGGAATAGGCAATTACAACTATCCGGCAACGACTGAAAAAGGGTGCCTTTGTTCCGAAAGAAATCAAGAGCTTTGACATTGAACGGGTAAGAGGTATTTACATTCCCTTCTGGCTGTTTAATATCCATTATGCTGACAAACAGTATTTACGGGGAACCGTAGGAAGCGGAAAGCATAAAAAGACGAAATATTATTATCGGGAAGCCGACTGTAATTTTACTAATCTCACACTGGATGCTTCCAGACAATTGAACGATGAAACCTCCCAACGTCTGGAACCTTATGACACCCATTCGTTACAATCTTTTGATATCGGATATCTTTCCGGTTTCTATGCAGACCGTTATGACATGTCTGACGAGCAGTTACAGACCTTAGCCCTGTTTCGTGCCAAAGCACTATTCAATCAGGAGGTAGAACGGACAATTAAAGCCAGTAGTATTGAGTTGCTAAAAAGTGCTCCTACCTATCAGATTCTTAATACAGAATATGCTTTATTCCCTGCCTGGTTTTTAACCTTCCGATATCAGGCACAACCATACACCATACTGGTGAACGGTCAGACCGGCAAGGTCATTGGTGCCGTACCATATGATAAGCCTAAAGTAACTATATGGTTTATTGTCATTGGCTGCATAGCATCCATAATCTCCTCTTTCCTTACCTATGGCTTATTATTAAGAGATGGTGGCGAACTTGATAAATCCATTGGAATGATTCTTATTTTCATTGGCACTATGTTCTTCCTTGGATTTCTCTCGTTTCGAAATGTAAAAAAGAGTGTTGCATTAACAAGAGCAAAAGAAACCAATACCTTTGTAAAAGAACGACAGGAGGGAATGTAAGATGATCGTATTAGCAATTATTATGGGATGCCTATTAGGTTTTTCCTTTTCCTTTATGATAATCGGATTCATGGTACAACACTCCAATAACCACGGTGACAGCAAGGGCACCTTCCAAAGCTTTAACGATGCTCCTCTACATGTAACAAGACGAGAAGATGGAATTCGAAAACCACGATGACTTCTGAATAGTCATTATTCTTATAAAAAAGCAATGAATATAATATAATATTCATTATAAATGTGATATCCATTTCTTATAGAGATTTCTATCAAAGAAAATATAGCAAACATTTATTAATGGAGGGCACACATATGTTAAAATCATTTGAAGGGTTTACAAAAGGAATTAATTTAGGGGGCTGGTTGTCTCAAAATCATTTGACACCGGAACATCTGGCACATTTCATCACCGAACCGGATATTGAAAAAATCAGCAGCTTTGGTGTAGACCATGTACGGCTTCCCATCGATTATAATTTAGTTGAAGATGAGGAAGGCAATACCATTGAAAGCGGATACTTATATATTGATAACTGTATCCAATGGTGTACCAGTCGCAACCTGAATGTTGTCCTTGATTTGCACAAAACAGCCGGTTATGTATTCGATGATTCAGAGTATTCTGCTTCTTTCTTCCACAATGCAAAACTGCAAGAACGTTTTATGAAGTTATGGGATAAGCTGTCTGCCCGTTACGGACAATATTCCGACCATGTTGCATTTGAATTATTAAATGAAGTTGTGGACCCTGATGTAGCTGACATCTGGAACAGCATGATTGAACAGGCTATCCAAAGAATTCGTAAAAACGCACCGGACACCTGGATTCTGGTAGGCGGAACCAGAAGCAACAGCATTATTACATTAAAAGACTTGAATACACCTTACGATGACAAAATTGCATTTAATTTTCACTGCTATGAACCTTTAATTGTTACTCATCAGGCTGCACACTGGGTAGACGGAATGCCTGAGGATTATAGACTGGATTATCCAATTTCTATTCAAAAATGCATTGATGAAACTGAACGGCTGATTGAACCGGATTTTGCATTTCCAATCAAACCATATGCAGACCTGATGTGCGGAAAAGATTTCTTCCGTCATTTCTTCAATGAAGCGATTTTGATTGCAGAACAATACAATGTTCCTCTGTACTGTGGAGAATATGGAGTCATCAATATGGCTGCTCCGGAAATCGCACTTCGCTGGTATCAGGACATTCATGCTGTGTTTGAAGAATACGGAATTGCCCGAGCTGCATGGACGTATAAGGAAATGGACTTTGGAATTACCGATGAGCATTACAGCCCTATCTTCGAGGAACTTTTGAAGAATCTGTAAAAATAACATCATTAAATCGGAGCATTTACATCACAGGATTTCCTGCTTTGCAAATGCTCCGATTCTTTTTCTCTTCTTCTCTTTTCTCTATAGCATAGCGTCTTGTTCTGCTTTGCTTACTCTACTACTTCAATACGAATATTTTTAATATAAATCTCTGCTGTGGAACCAGTCTTACCCATGTTGAATTCCAGTCTACCGTTGTTGTCATCCTTTTCTGTCATTTCAAATTCATAGGTGTAAGTCTGCCAATCTGTTGTTAAAGACAGTTTTGTATCCTGTAAGTAACGAATCCAGCCTGCTGTCGGTGCTGATACACAGACAATCATATCACGGTCCTCTGCTGCACAGGCATCGAAGGTCAGCTTATAGGTTTTGCCCTTATACATAGGAAGTTCCGGTTGTACAAGCTGTACGGAATATTCCTCAGAACCTGCTGCCTCAGAAGTAATCGTAATCTGTCCATCTGCAATAGAAGCTGAACCCTGTCCACCGGAGAATAATAAGAAGGTCCAGTTTGTTTCATCATCCAAAGCTTCTGCCTCAGCAAAATCACCATTATAAATCAAGTTTCCGTCTGCCAAAGGCTCCCGGAAGTTTTTCTCCGGCTTGGTTACATTGGTATCATATTCTGCTTTCTGATATACCCGGACATAATCCACTTCAAATTCTGCATTTTCAAAATCGGTGGTTTCATCCGGATTACCAGGCCAGTTTCCACCAACTGCCAGATTCAACTGTACAAAAAATGTCTGATCAAATGGTGCCGGATACGGCTTTTCATCTTCCCCGGATACTGCTGTAAACCAGTCGTTTACGGTGTGATATAAGTTACCATCTATGTAGAATCTCATTTCACCCGGTTCCCACTCTACACTGTATTCATGGAATTCATCAGCAAAGGTTCCATTATCCAGTACATAGGTTCCCTGCTGTTCTGCATGCGGCTCACCATAATGAATGGTACCATATGCAGTATCCGTCTGATTACCGAGCACTTCCATAATATCAATTTCACCACATTTTGGCCACTGTCCGTAATAGCTTTCGTCCGTAGGCATCATCCAGATTGCCGGCCAAAGTCCCTGTCCTTCCGGTACCTTTGCACTAACTACCACTTTACCATACATAAAGTCCTGTTTGTTTTGAGTGGTTACTTTACCGGATGTATAGTAATCTCCACCATTTTCATCTGTTGTCTTAAGTGCTTTAATAACCAACCGTCCATCTTCTACAAATACATTATCTGTAGAAGTGGTATATTCCTGTAACTCATTGTTGGTCCAACCCGGCTCATGAGGTTCATAGTTCCAGATATCCATATTCAGACTATCACCATTAAACTCATCATTCCAAAGTAACGTGTAACCTTCATATTCCGGTACATCTTCCTGATTCATCTGATTTTCCATCTTCCCTCCTCCGCCGACATTACCACAACTTGCCATTACAGACGCAAGCATGGTCAATGCAAGTGCAGCACATACAGTTCGTCTTTTCCTCATAATACTTCTCCTTTCCTATTGCAAAAAAACACCTTTTGCTATAAGAAATTGATATCATATTCACGCATTACATTTATATAAATTTCATTACTTTTTTATAGATAATATGATATTATAATATCAAATGTTCTATTTACCATACTTGGGGATGATACTTTGGAATGATGTTTTAAAAGGATATTTTGAAAGGAGTCTGTTCTATGTTAAAGAAAGAATATGCTTATAAAGAATTTTTGAGAAAAGAAGAAAACATTCTCCGGGCTCCCTATAATCCGGAAATTGAATTCTATTCTGTTATCCGCTCCGGAGACACAAAAAAAGTCCGCCAGTTCTGTCAGGAACCATTTATTCATAAGGAGGGTCTGGGTAAACTGTCCGAAAATCCCCTCCGAAATATACGGTATCACTTTGTCATAACCATTGCACTGATTGCACGCTACTGCATCGATGGAGGTCTTGACGTATCTACTTCTTACGGATTAAGTGACTTCTATATTCAAAAAGCAGATACCTGTACTACTCGTGAAGAAATTAATGAGTTACATTTCACCGCTGTAATGGATTATACCACTCGAATGAAACAGCTTCGGAAGGAAAAGATCTGCTCCCAGCAAATTGCCAAATGCATCGACTATATTCATGACAATCTACATACCCGAATCACCGTGGATACATTAGCAAACTATGTAGATCTGAATCCTTCCTACTTGTCCCGCTTATTTAAGAAAGAAACCGGATGCTCTGTCAGTGAATATATTCGCAATCTAAAAATTGACGCAGCAAAAAACATGCTGATTTACTCAGAATTCTCACCATCGGAAATTGCATCTATTCTGGCATTTTCCGACCAGAGCCATTTTACAGAGACATTTCGGAAATATACCGGAGTTACCCCTCGAAAATTCCAAACCCTGCACTTGAGGGAAATGACACTTCATACACCCACAGAAGCTGTCACTCATTAATATAACGGTCAATTCCATTTGCGATTCCATCTACTATTTTATACTGATATTCTTCTGTGGCCATCAAAGAATCTTCATTGGGATTGGTCATATAGCCCATTTCTACAATGGTTACCGGAACCTGACACCAGTTGATGCCGGACATGGTATCGGTTTCCCACACATACTGCTGCTTCGCTCCGGTGGTTGCTACAAACTCCTCCAACACACAGGTGGATAATTCTTTGCTTTGAGAATAAAGTTCTGCATTATAAGGATTCACCGCGGTTTGGCAAATGGTCATAACTCCATTTACACTGCTATCCTCGGAACCATTAGCATGAATTCGAATAAATGCGTCTGCACCTGCCTGATTGGCAACGGCTGCCCGTTCTGCATTGCTCAAATTAACATCATTGGTGGTTCGTACCATGATGACGGAATAGCCCCGACTCTCTAATTCATCACAAAGCTTAAGCGCCACCTGTAAATTCAACTCATACTCCGCTAGCCCACTGACACAACCGGAGGTTCCACCCGTTACCTTGGCTTTCATCTCAGAAGCTCCCGGACCTATCGGTTCCTGCTCACTGTTTCCATATCTCTGGTGCCCTGCATCAATCACGATAACCTTTCCATTCTCAGTAACATTCGGATCCTTCACCTTTAAGTACTCACTGGCTATGTAGTATTGCTCTCCATCAATCAAGACAGTGCTCCACTCACCATCATCCCTGATTCGCTCCACCTCCTGATGATATTCCAGTTTCCCATAGATGTCGCTTTCTGTAGAAGGTGCGGTTCGGATATTTACTGATGTCTTGGCATATACTGTTTCCGTTTCAACCGGGGCTTCTTCTGTTGCATCTGTAGTCTGTCCGGTCTCTGATTTAGTACCATCCCCTGATTCAGTATTATTTCCTGAATCATTACCATCGTTAGTTGCCACAACATCTTGGCTATTATCTGCAGCATTTTGCTCTTTAGCAGACGGCCCACTACAGCCACATAACCATACAAATGTCAGCATTACCATAAAAACTGCAATCCACCTTTTCATCCTTCGTCCTCCTCGAGCAATATATCTTATATCATAGCATACAATTCAGTATTAATTCCATCAAATCAGTGCTATTTTGAAAAATCCGGCAATTTATCCATGCAACTCATATTCAAAGCTTGCTCTATCACTTGTAAATTCACATAGTGTTTTCCCTTTATATGAAAAGTGGTAATATGCCTTGCAAGCTGCACTTTCATGAATGGTTCTGTTCATTCTGCCATGCTCCGGTGCGTGAAGAGGCTGTGAATTCTGTTCCATTAATTTAACCAAAAGCGTGTACTCTCCCTGCCTGATTCGGATGGCATTCTTGCCAATGTACACCGATCTTGCCCCTAAATAGGTAGCAATCCGATATTCTCTGTTATCCAGCAGAATTACACCTATGATTCCGATAAAGTGAAAACCGAACAGGGGAATATCTGCCACGGACAACATCAGAGAACCCTCCGGAAAGGAGCATTGCGTCCAGACATATTTCTTAGGAAAAGAACAACCCCGGTCACCTTCTGTATATCCCACTCCATCCCGGAAGACATACTGCTTTCCATTCAACGTAATTTGCCCATTGATGGTATGCCGCATACTGTAAACGCTGTGTCTGCATTGCATAAATGGTACAAAATGAAAGGGTCCCATGATGTCATATTTGATTGGAGAACACTGGTCAAATCGCAGGGTTCCATGCAGTTCAATCTGGCTGTTTTGGATATTAACCCTAATACCCTTATTGGAAAATATGTTGTTTCCAAGCCTTATGGCCGAGGCAGTTTCTTCATAGTCCGAAGCATCGAAGTCTATGTTATAAGCCTTCTCATCCGTAATTACTTGCAGGGAAGCGTTTTTCTTATGGTCGCTGCAATGCAGTGCAGGAATAAACGCGATTGTTTGATTAGGGGTAGTGCATTTGAAATATCTGCCTTTGAAATAATCTTTGATATGCCATCACTCCTTTTGAAAGTTGTTTTACTAATTATTCCCGGTTGGGGAGAGGGGTATACTTTATGATGTGGATTTTAAAATGTAAATGGCGAGGTCGGAATTTATCCGCCTCGCCTCAGCGCAGTCCGTAAACATACGCCTCAATCCTTAGATATAATATACACTATCCCCTAAAAATATGCAAGTCTAGGTATTATTATTTTATATAATCTTTTAATTTATCAAGCTTTCCTTGTATTCCTGTCGCTACAATTTTATTATAAATTGGTAAAGGCAATGAATTATATAAGGTATCCAAACTTTCTTCATACTCTTTTAAAAGTTTAGTCATTTTTCTTTTTGGATACTGGACATGCTTCAGCAAACACAATAACAATGCCATGTAATCTGTAAAATAATCAAAATTCACATTTGCAATTCCAGTTTCATCCATTACCCATCGAATTATATTTCTATTTGCAGCCCTGTCCTTAAATCTAGCATCAAAAACTATATTATTATGTGCTGTAGCATTGCGTAAACTTTTAATTGTAAAAAGGGCATTTGCAACTAATTGAAAATTCGTGTCATAACTTACACACATCATAAGCGCTTCTGAAATCTTTTTCCTACACTCCTTATTTAAACATTGTAAAAAGTCTGCAAAATCGCCAAGCATCATTATTTCAAAAATTCCCCAGATAGGAATTTCTTCACCTCGATTATAAAAATGAGATACCATTGAATTCTTGTGCTTATAACTCTCTGATATCGGATGACGCTTATTGAATAATAGCTAACTATTAAATATTTTATTTGCATATCTGTATGTATTATACTTACATTTAACTAGTTTTACAAGTTTTTAATGGGTCTATACTTATTAAACTCAATATCTTTAGACTATCCCTTTCTCCCAATCACATTCACCCATTTTTCGTCACTTCTTCCTTCTCTCACATCCGAAGTAACAAAACACTCCAACACTACAAACCCAGCATCTTCCAATAATGCTTTCGCACTCACTTCCATAAAATCAGTAAAGTTTCGTTCTCCTCTAATGCTCTCACCCTCCCCATATTTGAAGGAAGCATAAAGAATTCCCTGTGGTTTCAACGCAACGTATAGTTTCTCCATAACCACTGGCAAATCCTGTTTACTTACATGTAGGAGAGAGGCACTTGCCCAGATTCCGTCAAACTGCATCTCATATGTAAGTTCATCAAATCGCATACAAATCACTTCTTGTCCGATGTTTGCAGATGCAATTTTGCAAATTTCCCTTGATGCATCAAAGGCTTCTACCTGATACCCTGATTCTATAAAAGCTTTACTGTCTCTGCCACTTCCACAACCGGCATCCAGAATCCAAGCATTCGCCGGAAGATAATTCAAAAAGCGATTCCGACATTGACTCATATCTGCAAGGAATGTCTCATTGCAGAATTCCTTGGCATTATTATCATAATACTGTATGGTTTTATTCATTACTATACACCCAATTTCCAAATCCGCTGTTCTTCGCCGATTCATACACCGGAAGTACAATGTCTTTCAATTGTCCCTCGAATTCTTCTCTCGATTGTCCTTCCCGATACAAACGGTATGCAATATCCGCATTGTTTAAATGCTCCTTTGCACATTTTCGAAACTCATCCCGAACCTTATCATATTGCCAAATCATTTGATAGGATAAATACTCCTGCTCGCCAAGCAATGGAAAATACATCTCCCAATCCGGCAAATGATTACTCTTCTTGCTATTAATGCTTCTGGTCGTTGGATGCAAATTCCAAAATTCATCATGTGCTACATAAGACCATGGGACAAAATGATCGATGGACAAGTCTTCGGTGGTCAACATTTGATGATTATAGATTTCATAAATCGGCTGGACTTCCATAATTAAACGCCAATACTTAATCACTTTCTCCAGTTTGCGTTCCTCCTTTGGATATAGTTTGTCCAAAATTCCCGGCACGCTTGGATTGCGTTTCTGTAAATATTTAATCATGTTGTATTGAATCCAACCTTTGATAATCTCCTTATTCTTAGTCAGATATTCCACCCAGTCTTTTTCCAACTGTATCTCCGTATTCAATCCGTTAAATGCACTAAAATAATACATCAACCGTTCCTGCTGGTTGATTTCCTCTGCTAATCTGCGTTCCGAAACATCCCATACCTTGCCCTTAAACTGTGGCATAAATGGTGCCTGTAACCGATATGGTACATTCTTAATTAACGTCTTCTTCATTCGCAGCACTTCTTTATCGGTACAAGTATGTAAATAACCTAAAATAGTGTTTTTCTTCTCAGAAGGCTTGAAGGGCGTAATTTCAGAAATACGATTGACCACTGCTTCCAGATTGTCCTTGGGTCCCAGATTCAAATGATATTCCGTTACCATGTACCACGCATCGGCTATCATTTCATCTACCAGTTCTTCAAAGGTGAAAGCCTCTTTTCCAGTTTCCAATTTTGATAAAATGGATTGAAACCAGAACAGCTTGTAGCACTCACTGGTGTTGTCAAACAAGCGACCAAGGTATTGAATATTCAGTTGTGGGGAGTAGGGGAGTTGCATAAAATCACCTCTATAAAACAATTAAACATTTCTCTGTATTACAGTTTAATACTTTTTAATAATTTCTTGCTTACTATCCCATTGCACATTTTTCTTATCTAAATCAATGTTGTAAGCATTTGCGTCAGCAACCATTTCAGTAACAACTGTCTCAGTATCATATTCTCCGTTTTTTGAAAAAGGTACTACCTTTTCTTCCCTTGCAAAATCATCATTATCTGCCCACAACTCACACTGCTCCATTACTGTCTTAAGTGCATCTTCTCTTCCTTCCGGCGGATAATCATAGAATTTTAGCAGCTTTTTAATCATCATACGCATTTTAGCACGGGCAGACTCTTTCTTCTGCCAATCAATGGTTCGATTCTTTCTCAAGGTTTCTGTGAGTTCCTTTGTCAAAGCAATCAAGGCTTCATTCTCATAAAAATCTTTGATTGCTTCCGGCTTAGTAAGTGCATCATAGAAGGCCATTTCTTCATCGGTTAATCCTAACTTGTTTCCTTCTTCCTTGGCTCTTGCCATATCTCTAGCCAAGCGAAGAAGTTCTTGAATTACTTCTTCGTTCGTAAGCATACCATTCAGATACGAATTCATAGTTCTTTGAATAATTTCTGAAAACTTTTCCGATTTGACAACATTTGTTCTTCGGTACACATGTATTTGCTCTGCTATTAATTTCTTCAATAATTCAACCGCCAGATTCTTCTCTTTCATTCTGGACACTTCTTCCAAGAATTCAGGGTCAAATAAAGAAAACTCCCTCTCCACATCAGAAAACAAATTAATAACACCATCACTTTTGATACTATGTTTCAGCAACTCATTTATTCTGGCATTCATTTCAGGAAGTGAGATTTTGTTACCATTTCCCTGATTCTCCAATCGCATAACTAACACTCGAACAGACTCAAAAAATGCTGCTTCAAATCTAAGTGGTTCCTCTACCAATGAAGAACAAAGAGATAATGCCTGATGTAACATCAATGCTTCTTTTACAAATGCTTCCTTTTCTTCTGCTTTATTTGGGGAAATGATAAAGTTCACAGCTCCACTTATGGTTTTCGCCCTTTCTAAACTTGTCCCATTTTCAAACAAAGAATAATCATATCCATAGAATAAATCTCTACAAATTGACAGTTTTTCCAAGAACTTAGGATAAGCAACTTTACATATATCTGTATCTCCGTAATTCTTCTTATCACGCGTTGTATAATCATTCATGGCACGTTTTAATGCAGACGCAATACCTACATAATCAACAACAAGACCGCCTTCCTTATCTTCAAATACCCGATTCACTCTTGCAATTGCCTGCATCAAATTATGCCCATTCATCGGCTTATACACATACATGGTTGCAAGAGAAGGCACATCAAATCCTGTCAACCACATATCTACAACAATTGCAATTTTCAATTCACTATTATTATCCTTGAATTTTTTGGCCAGTTCATTTTTATGAGCCTTGTTACCAATAATCTTGCGCCAATCTTCCGGGTCGCTATTTCTCGATGTCATAACAACCGCTATTTTTTCTGTCCAGTCCGGACGCAATTCTAGTATTTTCCAATATATTTTCAACGCAATAGAACGAGAATATGCAACAATCATTGCTTTACCGGTCAGTTGATTTGCACGGTAGTTTTCATAATGATTCAGAATATCATTTACCAATGAATCAATTGTAGTATCAGCACCAAGAATTGCTTCCATTCTTCCAAGGTCGTGTTTGCTTTTCTCAACCACTCCAACATCTGCATTTTCTGCCATCAAATCATACTCTTCATCAATAAGCTTAAGTACCTCTTGATCAAGTTGCAGCTTTACTACACGGCTCTCATAATACACTGGTCTGGTAGCTCCATCCTCTACCGCTTGTGTCATATCATACACATCTATATAATTACCAAACACTTCTCTTGTGCTTCTGTCTTTAGAGGAAATAGGTGTGCCAGTAAAGCCGATAAATGTTGCATTTGGCAAGCAATTACGAATAATTCTTGCTGTTCCAATCACCTTTTTAGCTTCTTCTTCACCATCTTCATTCTTAACGATTTTTATTTTTTCACTTAGGCCATATTGTCCCCTATGTGCTTCATCAGCCATCACAATAATATTCCTTCGCTCCGATAATGGCTCTGTTGATTCTTCAAACTTCTGCATGGTAGTGAAAATAATTCCATTGGCTTTTCTACCATCTAACAAAGATTTCAAATGGACTCTGCTTTCCGCTTGTACCGGTTCCTGTCGTAAGAAATCCTTGCATTTTGCAAACTGTCCATACAACTGGTCATCTAAATCATTTCTATCTGTAAGCACCACAATTGTCGGACTTTCCAATGCTTCTTGTAATAAATGAGCATAGAATACCATCGACAACGATTTTCCCGAACCCTGTGTATGCCAAAAAACACCAGCCTTTCCATCTGTTATCGTAGCATGCTTTGTAGATTCAATTGCTTTCTTTACAGCAAAATATTGATGATATCCGGCTAATATTTTAATAACATTGGAACCATCATTTGAAAAGCAAATATAATTCTTGATAATATCCAATAATCGTTCCTTTTGAAATATACCTTCGAAAAATGTATCAAACTGTGCATACTGAGTGTTCTCATAACTACCATCTACAGTTTTCCATTCCATGAAACGGTCTTCCCCTGAAGTAATTGTACCTGCCTTAGATGTCAACTGGTCGCTCATAACACAAATGCAGTTATAAATAAACACGGATGGGATCTCATGCATATAATTCCTAATCTGTGAATACGCTTCCGAGGCATCCGTTTCCTCTCTGGATGGGGATTTCAATTCAATCAAAGCTATCGGAAGTCCATTCAAAAACAGAAGAATATCCGGGCGCTTTTCACTGTTCTCAATATATGTCCACTGATTTGCAACAATAAATGAATTATTGGCCACATTATTATAATCAACTAAATAAATAAGCGTAGACCGTTCTTCACCTTTTTCCAGATAACGCACCGATACACCATTTTGCAGATAATCCATAAAGAGTACATTCTTTTGAACAAGTTCACCATTTTCAAAATTACGCAACTTAAATAAAGCTTCCTTAATCGCATCAATAGGAGCTCCTTTATTAATCCGACGTAAGCTATCTTCCAGAATTTCATCATAGAGAGGGCTCTTAAAATCTCTTTCTATGTCCGGTCCATAAACATAGTCGTAATTCATATCTTGAAACAACTCTATTACTGATTTTTCATAATCTGCTTCTGTGTAACTTGTCGACATGTTTATCCTCCTTTATATCTCGCTACTAATCATATATTTTCACAGTACTCTATTCCTCTCATTATATAAGCAAATTAACATAAACAATAATTTAGAGCAGCAAGCTCAGGCAATTTATCATCAAATGTTCATCGAAAACCGAAATTCGAACTGGAAAGAAGGAAATCTTTCTGATTTAGTTTCAGTAAAATACGGAAAAGACCATAAAAAACTTGATGATGGTTATTATCCAGTATATGGTTCTGGAGGTATAATGCGATATGTAGAGAAGCCACTTTATACTGGTGAATCTGTCCTTATCCCTCGTAAAGGTACACTGAACAATGTCATGTATGTTAATGGTGCATTTTGGTCGGTGGATACAATGTTCTACACCGAAATGCTTCGTCCTAATATTGCAAAATTTGTGTATCACTTTGTAAAAGGCAAAGACCTTGCTTCACTGAATGCCGGTTCTGCGGTACCAAGTATGACAACCAACATTCTAAATGCAATGCAGTTATATATTCCAGACGATGTAACACTATGCATTTTTGAAGAAACGGTTGCACCAATGTATTCTCAAATGCAGGAAAATGAAAAGCAATCGGTAAATCTTGCAAAACTTCGCGATACATTACTTCCTCGTCTGATGTCCGGCGAACTTGATATTTCTAACATCGATCTTTAAGCCACTAAATTCTGAGTTATCAGTGCTAAATTATTGTTTATTTCATCATTATTTTTAATCTTACCATCAATCATGCTAAGGCACTCAACAATACTCTTTTGAATATTCACATTAGGAAGTGGTATCTCAACTTTTTCCAAATCTGATATTGTAATCTGAGATTGAGCAGAACCAGAGTCTAAATATCTCAAATTTTGCACCGAAAAGAAATAATATAAAAACTGCGGCAAGGCAACTGTTTCATCTATTGATACACTTATTGATAAGTTGGTTAGATAACATCTTTCTTTCGTAAGTTTCACATCACCTGTTCCACCAACTCCTCTTGCCACGATAATTAATTGATTTGCTTCCGTGTTATACTCATCATAATAACCAACATATCGATACCCGCTATATATTGGATATTTGCCTCTTTCTTTAATATTGCTTTTTTTTGGCATTTTACCATATTTAAATGTTGCAAAATCCCCAAATCTCGTCTTAGTAGTGTTCATAGCCTTCCTCTCTATCCAATGTATTTTCTGTGAGCAATCTTCACATTGCTCTGTTTAACCATTGCATATTGCATGGTTGTATCTATCTTCCTATGCCCTAAAAGTTGCTGAAGTTGTTCAACAGGCATTCCCTTATCTATTGCCATAGTTGCAAGTGTACGCCTAAACTTGTGCGGGTGTACCTTTTTCAACCCTAATTTCTTTC
>CAMEWU010000021.1 GCA_945946715.1 uncultured Clostridium sp.
AGCACTTTCCTCTACATGAATCGGAACTTTTCCTTCCTCAATAATTTCCAGCATTATTTCAACAATCTTTGGATCAAACTGCTTGCCGGAACACCGCTTCAGTTCTTCCACAATACTGTCTTTATCCATACTGGAGCGATAACATCTGGCACTTGACATAGCATCATAAGAATCTGCAACGCATATAATTCTGGCAAAGAATGGTATTTCTTCTCCCATTAATCCTTCATTATATCCCTGTCCGTCATAACGCTCATGATGATATCTTGCACCTTCACTAATCCCTGGTAAAGATGTAAAATCCTTTAGGATTTCTCCACCAATCGTCGGATGACTCTTAATAATTTCTCGTTCTTCCGGTGTCAATTTGCCTGGTTTATTCAGAATCTCATCCGATATACCAATTTTACCAATATCATGAAGCAGTGCAATACAATAAATCTGTTCCTGCTCCTCCTTTGTTAATTTTAACTTTTTGGCAATTTCTAAGGAATAAGCAGCCACACGCATAGAATGACCATTCGTATAAGGATCCTTTGCATCAATTGTATTTGCAAATGTTCGAAGTGCCTGCTCAACAATACTTTGATATTCTTCTTGCCGCCTCTTTAACCGCATTGTTTTCGCATGAACGCAAAGCCAAAGAACCCCAGTCAAAGCTAAAATGCCTACAAAAACAATTCCAATCCAAAACCAAGCATATTCCCATAACTGATTCTGCTTATGTATCTGGATTGTCTGAGAATTCAGAACTGTGATTCCATCTTCTCCTAATACTTCTAATACAAATTCATAATCACCACCGCGAAGATTCGTATAGCTGGCACCCATTGACTGTCCGCTTGTAATCATATGTGCTTCTTCATCGAACCCTTTTAGGCGGTATCGCACGGTCACTTTCTGTCCCGTATAGGTTAGAACAGCAAAACGAATGGTCAAACGGGTTACATTTTTATCTAACATAATCTGATCCGGTGCTTCATAAATAGTATCATCTACTACCGCCTGCTGAATAGCAGTTTGAATATCCCTTAGTTCCGAATTCAATTCTGAAAGTTTCAGTATTGCTAAACCTTTACTGGTACACAGATAGATGGTATCCTGTTCCTTTGCGTTCCATGTATTTGCGGTTAATGTTCCTAACAATCCATCTGTCACACCAATTACCTTAACCGGTGTATCTTCACCCGAAAGCAGTTGATGCCGATTCAGTATATTAATTCCATTGCTCTGCATCAACCACACTTCATCCTGTTCCAGATTGATATCAAAAATACTTCCCGGACTTTTGTTATAATTATCTAACAGCTGAAATGATTCAAAATTCCAATAATATAAACTGTTGCCTGCACTAATAAACATTCCTGTGCCGTCCGGTTCCGGCTGCATACGCAGTATAACACCAGAGGATAAGCCCTCATTAAACCCATAATTGGTAATCTGTCCGTTTTTTATTTCATAGATTCCCTGCCCATCACTTCCAGCATACAACGTCCCATCCTTACCCTCACACATACACAATATAACCGAAAATGTCAGGCCATTTTCTTCAGTATAAGTTTGCACAACCTGTTTATTCTGCAAAATGGTTATTCCATGTTGAGTTGCTACAGCAATTCTGCCATCTGCGCATTCCATAATCATACGAATCTGCTCATCAGACATTCCATTTTCTTTCGTAAACTGCGTAATTGTTTCTGTTTCTGGGTCATATAGAATCAGTCCATATTGATAATATGTACCAATCCAAATATTTCCATTTGAATCATAAAGAATACTACGAATCCGTTCTCCTTTCAGAAGCTCTGTCAATTCATTTTCAATTGGCTGGAACTGTCGATTCAGTATAATCAGTCCTGTATCCGTTCCCAGATAATAGTAATCTTTACAAATCTCTACTACATTAATGGAGATTTCAGAAAGTCCGGCCGTTTCATTAATATGATAGTATAACCCATCTACAAAATGAAGAATACCGTAATTACCAGAAGAAATCCAGACATTTCCTTCATAATCAAATACTATGCCGTTTGCACCACTTGCATGTTCTGCATACATTGGGTTCCAATTATTATAGGTATCAAAATACCCGGTACCATTCATTGCAGCAACCCAGATATTTCCCTGCTTATCTTGTGCAATATCATTGACTGTGGATAAATCACCTATAAAGTATTTATGAAAGGCATATGAGTTATTGTTATAATTTTTATCTTGAATTTCTACCTGATAAATAATATTATCTCTAGTTCCTAAAAATAAGTTACCGGTATTTCCGGTATCAACACAGTACAAGGCTGCGTCCAGCAATTCATCAGACTGGAAGGTACCAATAACAGAATCTCCATCCAACTGTATGGCTTTTCCATTATCTGTGCATGCCCAGAGTATGCCATTTCTATCAACTGCCATACTATAGATTGTAATACCATATACATCCTCATTCACCAAAATAAGCTGCTGATTTTCTATCTTTGCAAGTCCGGATGTTGTACCAACATATATAGTACCATCTTCACCTTCTGCAAAGGAACGAACAGACAGAAATTCGTTAGAATTTTCATATACAAACTGTATAAATTCATGATTATCATAAAGATATACACCTTTGTCATTGGTTCCAATCCAAAGTCGTCCCTGACTATCTTCAAACAAAGACCGAATACTGGATGACAGTATAGCTCTTTCCTCAGAGTAATTACGAAATGTGGTGCCATCATAACGAATTAAACCACCATAGCTTCCTATCCACATGTATCCATCTCTTGTTTGTAATACTGCATTGGCTTCGCCCGTTGGAAGCCCATTTGTCTCATTATACTCGTAAATAATCCAATCCTGCATAGGCGCAGTATCATCTGCATATACCGATACCGGTTTTATCAAAATGAATATACTTATTAAAATGAGTATGATTGAATAGTATCTCTTTGTTTTCATTATCAAAACCCTTTTCTCTTATGTACTGTTTACTAATAAATCTATTTCTTCATTATATCACGTCGACTGGCGTCTCCGTGTATTCACTCGCATTATGCCGGCTTGTGCAAGCACAGCCGTCGCAATGCTCATTATATCATATGAAGCGTGCTGATGCACGCGCAGGTCATCAACCTTCGGTTGGTGACATTATATCATATGAAGCGAGAAGTGACAATTTTGAAAACAAATTCTTTGCTACTTTCTATTATGAATCCCAAAAACGATGAACAGTAATAAAAATGCGATGAATGGAAGAAGCACACCGTTCATACTGGTGTGCTTCTATTTCTTTACTTAAATTCTTTATATCTGTATCAGTCTACTGAAGGTTGGTATATCCCATCAAACTGATATCCACTGCCTTAGCCACCTCTCTGCCTTCCCGGATAGCCCATACCACTAAGGACTGGCCTCGGTGCATATCCCCGGTAACAAATACCCGGTCAACGCTGGTTGCATACTGCCCCGGTTCCGTCTTTACATTGGTTCTGCCATCTAACTCAACCTTAAAGGCTTTCGTTACATACTCCTGGGAACCTAAGAATCCGGCTGCTATCAGTACCATATCACATTCAATTTCATACTCACTTCCCGGTACTTCAGACATATTCATACGTCCGGTTGCTTCATCCTTCTTCCAGTCTAACATTACACATTTTGCCTTAGTCAGCTTGCCATTCTTATCACGAACAAATTCTTTTACTGTAGTCTGATAGATTCGCGGATCTTGACCAAATACAGCAATCGCTTCCTCCTGACCATAATCGGTCTTCAGAATCTTCGGCCACTCCGGCCATTGATTATCATCTGCTCGTTCTACCGGTGGTTTCGGCATCATTTCCAACTGAGTCACTGCACTTGCTCCCAGACGAATAGAAGTTCCTACGCAGTCATTGCCTGTATCACCACCACCAATAACCAATACCTTCTTATCCTTAGTAGAAATGAATTTCTGATCTTTAAAATTAGAGTCTAATAAACTCTTCGTTGTTGCCTTTAAGAAATCCACAGCAAAATAAATACCTTCTCCTTCTCTTCCCGGAGCCTTAATATCTCTTGGATTAGAGGCGCCACAGGCAAGGATGACTCTATCATATTCCTTTAATAAATCCTCCACCTTAATTGCCTGCATATCTGTTCCTTCTACCTGCTTTGCAGTTGCACCAACATTGGCATTGGTTATGAATTCCACTCCTTCTTCCTTCATAACCTCCACTTTCCGGTCTATGATTTTCTTTTCGATCTTCATATTCGGAATACCGTACATCAGCAAACCGCCAATCCGGTCACTCCGTTCAAATACAGTTACAGAATGTCCTCTTCCATTTAACTGGTCTGCAGCTGCTAATCCGGAAGGTCCGGAACCAATAATGGCAATCTTCTTGCCGGTACGAACCTTTGGAGGATTCGGCGCTGCCAAGCCATGTGCATAAGCATATTCAATAATACTACGCTCATTTTCCTTATTACTGACCGGTAATCCATTCAGATTACAGGTACATGCGGCTTCACAAGGAGATGGGCATACTCTTGATGTAAATTCCGGAAAACAATTGGTTTTCCGAAGGCGGTGGTATGCCTGCTCCATGTTACCATTGTAAAGTAAGTCATTCCACTCTGGAATCAGGTTGTTTAACGGACAGCCGGATGCCATACCCTTAATCATCATACCAGACTGACAGAATGGAACACCACAATCCATACATCTGGCAGCCTGTGTCCGCTGTGCCTCTAATGATAACGGTGTATGGAATTCGTTAAAATTCTTGATTCTCTGCTTTGGACTGGTCTCGTCACTTGTTACTCTTGCATAATCTAAAAATCCGGTTGGTTTACCCATTCCATATCCCTCCTATCGTTTCATCGCATAAAATGCTTCAATCTGTGCCTGTTCACTGCTAAGTCCCTTTTCCTCCATCTGAACAATCATATTCATCATACGCTTGTAATCATGAGGAACAATCTTCTTGAACTTCGGCAGATAATCTCCAAAGTTTTCCAAAATCTCTTTACCAATTGTAGAATTGGTGTAAGCTACATGTTCTTTAATTAACTCATTCAATTCCATAACATCATACTTGTTGCTGACTGTTTCAATGGCAACCAAAGACTTGTTCAGCTTCATATACAGGTCACTTTCCATATCCAGAACATAAGCGACACCACCGCTCATTCCGGCAGCAAAGTTCTTACCGGTCTGACCAAGAACCACCACACGGCCACCTGTCATGTATTCGCAACCATGGTCACCCACACCTTCTACAACTGCAATAGCACCGGAATTACGGACTGCAAATCGTTCTCCGGCCACACCGTTGATAAATGCTTTACCACTGGTTGCGCCATACAAAGCTACATTACCAATAATAATGTTCTCTTCATGCTTATAGGTAACTCCCTTTGGCGGATATACAATTAACTTACCGCCGGATAAGCCCTTACCAAAGTAATCATTACTGTCACCAGTCAGTTCCAGTGTCACTCCCTTTGGTACAAATGCGCCAAAACTCTGACCACCGCTTCCGTTACAGTGAATGGTGTAAGTATCTTCATCCAATCCTTCCGGATACAACTTTGTTACATATGAACCAAAAATAGTACCTACGGAACGGTCAGTATTTACCACATCAATCTCAACACTCTTCTTTTGTCCTTTTTCCAAGGCACCCTTTAACTTCTTAACCAGAATCTTCTCATCCACGGTCTTTTCTAATTCAAAATCATATACCTGCTTCTGATTGTATACCACCTTGTTCTGTTCATCATTATAAAATGGATTTTCCAGAATTCTGCTTAAATCCACATTCTTCTCTGTCGCCATAGGACCTGCCTTTAATAAATCTGTCCGACCAACCAGTTCATCTACTGTACGGACACCTAATTTTGCCATATACTCCCGCAATTCCTGTGCAACGAACCGCATAAAGTTTACCACATATTCCGGCTTACCCTTGAACCGCTTCCGAAGTTCCGGATTCTGGGTTGCAACACCTACCGGACAGGTATCCAGATTGCAGACACGCATCATAACACATCCCATGGTTACCAATGGTGCAGTTGCAAATCCGAATTCCTCTGCTCCCAGGATTGCTGCAATAGCAACATCCCGGCCACTCATCAGCTTACCATCTGTTTCCAGAATAACCTTATTTCTTAAATCATTCATAATTAAGGTCTGATGGGTTTCAGCCAGTCCAAGCTCCCAAGGAAGTCCTGCATTGTGAATAGAATTACCCGGTGCTGCTCCTGTTCCGCCATCATAACCGGATACCAGAATAACCTGTGCTCCTGCTTTGGCAACACCGGCAGCAACCGTACCGATTCCTGCTTCTGATACCAGTTTTACTGAAATTCTTGCATCCTGATTTGCATTTTTACAATCATATATCAACTGTGCCAAATCCTCGATTGAATAGATATCGTGATGTGGTGGTGGTGAAATCAAACTAACCCCCGGAGTTGACATACGAGTTTTAGCAATCCAAGGATATACCTTTGCTCCCGGCAGATGTCCACCTTCTCCCGGCTTTGCTCCCTGTGCCATCTTAATCTGAATTTCCTTTGCACTTACCAGATATCTGGAAGTTACACCAAATCGTCCGGAAGCTACCTGTTTAATAGCGGAACAACGATTCTTGCCATCTGTACCAACCGTTAAACGTGCAATATCCTCTCCACCTTCACCACTGTTAGATTTTCCACCCAGCATATTCATGGCAATGGCAAGGGTTTCATGTGCTTCCTGTGAAATAGAACCATAGGACATAGCACCGGTCTTAAACCGTTTCACAATAGAATCCACCGATTCCACTTCCTTAATATCAATTCCTTTTTCCGGATAATTGAATTCCATTAACCCACGCAGATTCTTTGGTTTTGTTTCATCATTGACCAAAGCTGTATATTGCTTAAAGGTTTCATAATTACCGGTTCTGGTTGCCTCCTGCAGTAAATGAATGGTCTGTGGATTATAGAGATGTTCCTCTTTTCCACTACGGAACTTATGAAGTCCTGCACTCTCCAAACTGGTATTTACAGCTAAACCAAGTGGATCAAAGGCAGCAGAATGCAATATATCAACGGTTTTCTCAATATCAGCAATACCAATACCACCAATTCGGCTGACCGTATTGGTGAAATACTTATCAATTACTTCCTTGCTTAAACCAATGGCTTCAAATATCTTCGATCCTTGATAAGACTGGATGGTTGAAATACCCATTTTGGAAGCAATCTTTACAATTCCATGGATAATCGCAGAATTGTAATCCTCTACTGCCGCATAATAATCCTTATCCAGCATGTTGTTATCAATTAATTCCCGTATACTTTCCTGTGCCAGATATGGATTAATCGCAGAAGCACCAAAGCCTAACAAGGTTGCAAAATGATGAACTTCTCTTGGCTCTGCACTTTCCAGAATCATAGCAACCGAAGTACGTTTCTTTGTATTTACCAGATGTTGCTGCATGGCAGATACTGCAAGTAATGATGGAATCGGAACCCGGTTCTCATCGACTCCCCGATCAGAGAGAATCAATATATTCACACCGTCCCGATATAAACGGTCTGCCTCAACAAATAACCGTTCTACTGCTTTTTCCAAGGAAGTATGTTTATAATACGTAATCGGTATTACACCAACCTTCAACCCCGGAACATTCATATTCTTAATCTTCATAATATCTGTATTCGTCAGTATTGGATTATGAATCTTTAGCACATGACAGTTTTCCGGTTTTTCTTCTAATAAATTACCTTCCTTACCAATATAAACCGAAGTAGAGGTTACAACTTCTTCTCGAATGGCATCAATTGGAGGATTGGTAACCTGTGCAAATAATTGCTTAAAGTAATTAAATAATGGCAGATTCTTTTCAGATAATACTGCAAGAGGGCTGTCAATACCCATTGCCTGAATCGCCTCTGTTCCATTCTTTGCCATCGGAAGTATCTGATTTTTCAAATCATCATAAGAATATCCAAATGCCTTCTGCAATCTTGCCCGTTCTTCCGGTGTATATTCCTCCGGTTTTTTATTTGGAATGTTCAAGGAATGTAAAGTAACCAGATTACTGTCCAGCCATTCACCATATGGTTGCCGATGAGCATACTTTTCTTTTAACTCATCATCTGCAATTACTTTACCATTTACAGTATCCACCAGAAGCATTTTTCCCGGACGCAAACGGTCTTTTACTAAAATCTTTTCCGGCGGTATATCCAACACACCAACCTCAGAAGACAAAATCATGTAATCATCATTGGTAATATAATAACGAGATGGACGAAGACCATTCCGGTCTAACACCGCACCCATATAATCACCATCGGTAAACAGAATAGAAGCCGGTCCATCCCATGGTTCCATCATAGTCGCATAATACTGATAGAAATCCTTCTTTGCCTGTGACATATATCGGTTATTCTCCCATGGCTCCGGAATCAACATCATAACCGCTAATGGCAAATCCATACCACTCATGACCAGGAATTCCAATGTATTATCCAAACGTGCTGAATCAGAGCCATCCGGATCCACAACCGGTGTAATCTTATGCATTTCACCTTTAAAATACTCAGATTCCATGGTCTCTTCCCGTGCTAACATACGGTCTGCATTACCCCGAATGGTGTTAATCTCACCATTATGTACCATAAACCGGTATGGATGTGCACGCAACCAGCTTGGTGTTGTATTGGTAGAGAATCTGGAATGAACCAATGCAATCGCTGATACATAATCTTTATCCTGTAAATCATGGAAGAACAAACGAAGCTCTCCTACCAGAAACATACCTTTATATACAATCGTACGACTGGATAAAGAAACCACATAGGTATTATCATTGGACTGCTCAAATACTCGTCTGACAATAAATAGTTTTCGATCAAAATCTAATCCCTTATTTACATCTACCGGACGTTTCACAAATGCCTGCATGATGCATGGCATTACATCCAATGCCTTACTTCCTAAAATGGATGAATCTGTTGGAACTTCACGCCACCCAAGGAACTCCATTCCTTCCTTTTCCACAATAATCTCAAACATTTTCTTTGCCTGATTTCTCTCCATCTCATCCTGTGGAAAGAAAAACATACCAATACCATAATCCCGTTCTTCTCCTATTTGGAAGCCTAACGGTTTCACAGCCTTTTCAAAGAATTTATGGGAAATTTGTAACAGAATACCTACACCGTCACCGGTCTTTCCTTCTGCATCCTTTCCGGCTCTATGCTCCAAATTTTCAACAATTTTCAGAGCATTATCAACCGTTTCGTGTGTTTTAATTCCTTTGATATTAACTACGGCTCCAATACCACAGTTATCATGTTCAAAGCGGGAGTCATACATACCAATCTGGCAGGCATCCGCTTCTGTTCGATGTAGATTCTGCATAAACATACTTCCTTTCTTGCCTTATTATTATCTTGCCATATCATTTTCGTGCAAGCACAAATTTACATAGCTCATTGTTAGCAATCGAGTAGGCTGACTCCTACTCAATTTTACTTGTCAGATTTTTGCTACAAAAAAAAGACGAGGAACACCCTTTGTGTTCCTCGTCGAACAACGTCATCATACAATACTTTTTTCGATTTGTAAAGCCTTGAATGGTAGAATTTTTTATTTAATTGTCAGATAATTTGTCTCTTTTTTGTTTTTATATAAAAAAATCTGATAATTTACATTCAGCATCTATATTATCTGTCTTTACTGGTTATATATAAATCAATGGTAACTATACAATCCGTTTTGTCCACGTTAAAGCCAGTGAACCCGGACCAATATGGCAGGCCACACTTAATGACAATGGGTCAATATGAATCTCGTACCCCGGAAATTCTTCTGCAAGTTCTTCTCTCCACGCTTCCGCTTCCTCAGTATTCTTTGTATGTGCGATAGCCAGCCATGGTGCATTCTCTGAATCTGCTGCCGGAAGTTCACCAAGATTATTTGCAATATCTTTTTTGATTGCATTCACCATCAAAGATTTTGCTGCTTTTATATTTCGGGCTTTTGCAAAGGCATCCAGTTTATCTCCATGAATCTGTAATACAGGCTTCAAACGTAAAATTTCACCAATTGCTGCAGCTGCAGGTGTAACTCGTCCACCTTTTTTCAAGTACTTCAAAGTATCTACCATAATATATATGTCTGAATCCATCTTTGTCGCCATTAATATATCTGCAATTTCAGCAGCCGTTTTTCCCTGATCTGCTAAATTTTTAGCATCCAGTGCTGACTGTCTCTGTGTCACTGAAATCCGCTGGTTATTAACAACGATAACCCTTCCATCATAATCTTCTGCCAGCATCATTGCAGTCTGACATGTTCCACTTAATCCACTTGACATCGGTATACATAATATCTCATCATATTCTTCTAAAATCTGATCCCACAACTGTGTAACAGATTCCGGTGACGGTTGAGACGTAGCTATTTCTGTATCTCCTTCCAGACTTTCATAAAATTGTTCTTGGGAAAATGTTATATCTTCCAGATATTCTTTTTCATTCATAAAAAAGGGCATTGGTTGAACAAAAATTCCCATTTCTTTTGCTGCTTTCTGGGTAATACCACTGTTACTATCTGTCACAATTGCTACTTTACTCATTTCTCTATCCTCGCTTTTATTTCTTTTTCATTCTATAACCTGTCAATCATTCTTTATCAGTTTATTACAAATCTAATGCAAACGCTACTACTTTTTATCCGGTTTATAACCTGATTTATTGAATCTTTATCGTTCTTTGCCGCATTGCCTCATACATCAGAACCGTAGCTGCCGTTGCCGCATTTAAGGATTCTACTTGTCCTTTCATGGGAATCCGGATTCCTGCATCTGCCATGGCTGTCAACTCCGGTGTCAATCCATTCCCTTCATTCCCAATGAAAAAACAACTCGGTTTACAATAATCATATTCATAAAATACCCTTCCGTTCAAATGAGCAGCATAGCAACAGACGCCCTGCTCTTTAAGCCAAGATACTCCTTGCCTAATATCTTTCTCATAACAAAATGGCATACGAAAAATGGCTCCCATAGTAGCACGTACTACTTTAGAATTATAGATATCTACTGTATCCTGGCTCATCATAATCCCTGTCACACCGGCACCTTCTGCAGTTCGGAATATGGTTCCCAGATTTCCCGGATCCTGCAAATGTTCCAATACCAGAATACATGGCTGTTCCTTTTCTTGTTTTTCACCATTTTCAGATTCCGATATATTCACTGTAGTTCCGGTCAAAAGATCTTCCCGCTGATAGACCATCTGTTGTACCACTGCCAGTATCCCTTGTGGGGTCTGTGTATCCGAAATTTCACGAAATACACTATCACTGACTATTTCATATGTTTTTCCCTCTTCCCAATGAGCAGGAATCTGATTCTTCCAATCTTCTGTTGCATATACCTTTACTAGCTTATCCTCCGGAATCTCTCGAAACATACGGATTCCCTCAACAAGGAATACCTGCTGCTCTCGTCTGGTCTTACTGCTCTTTTGAAGCTTTATTATATTTTTCATTTGTTGATTTGATAAACTGGTTATCATATTACTTTCGATCCTTTACAATTACATTATCAGTTCCCAACATCGTCCGCAGTAATTCCAATCCTGTTCCACTTGCCTGAATGCCAAATTGGGATGGAAGATTCTTTAACAGTTTTCCTTCCTTAATATATATTTTAACCATAGAATTTCCCGGATATTGGTCTATGATATCATACATTTGATTTTCCAAGTCATCATATTGTTCTCTGGTTTCAAACTGTAACCATACATTTCTCGGTATATCATCAAAGGATATCGCTTTACTAAATAATAGTTTTGCTTCATCTTCTGACACAGAAGCCCGTCCTGAAATAAAGAGTTTTGCATCCTGTACCAATATACTTCGATTCTTTTCAAAATCCTTAGGAAATACTACAACTTCTACGGTTCCATATATATCTTCCAAGGTAACAAATGCCATATTCTGATTATTTCTAGTCAGCTTTAGAGTAACTGCCGAAACCATACCACCTATGGTATATATTCCCTGATCCCGCACATTCGTATCTCCGGTTTCTTCATCTAATACAAAATCCATAGAGGTAGCATCAGCCTGTTTCTGTATCAACTCTAAGTAATCCTCTAAAGGATGCCCACTAACATAAACACCTAACACCTGTTTTTCAAATGCCAGCTTTTCTTCTTTTTTATAGTCTTCTACCTGAGGCATTTTTACCTCAAATTCTTCTTTTTCTTCCTCTCCCAGAAAATCCAAAAGACTCATCTGTCCTGCCATGGAATTCTTATTGGAAGCATTGATATTTCCCAGAATCTGTGGATAAACCAGCATCTTTTGTCTCCGATTTCCTTCTAATCCATCAAAAGCGCCTGCCAAAATCAGATTTTCAATCGTTCTCTTGTTTACTTCTTTTCCCGGCATACGTTCTAAGAAGTCTTGTAAACTTTTATATGGTCCATGGGTCTCCCTCTCTTCCACAATTTCATCAATCACATTTCTGCCGATATTCTTAATGGCAGACAAACCATACACCATTTTTCCGTCCTTTACAGAGAATTCTGCAACACCGGAATTAATATCAGGAGGGAGTATTTCAATACCCATCTGTCTACATACATAGATATATTCCGTTACCTTTCCCGCATTTTCAATGAACGAAGTCATCAATGCTGCCATAAATTCTACCGGATAATAGCACTTTAGATAGGCAGTCTGATATGCTACTACCGCATAGCAGGCAGCATGGGATTTATTAAATGCATATTTTGCAAAATCTGTCATTTCATCAAATATTTTATTGGCAATTTCTTCTGATATACCCCTTTTTATACAACCCGGAACCCCTTCTGCTTCGTTCCCATAAACAAAGTTCTTCCGTTCCTTTTCCATCACATCTGCCTTTTTCTTAGACATGGCACGACGTACCAGATCACTTCTTCCCAAGGTATAACCTGCCAGCTCCATAACAATCTGCATAACCTGTTCCTGATATACGATACAGCCATAGGTTGGAGCCAGTATTTTTTCCAACTCCGGTGTATCGTACTTGATTTTAGAACGATTATTCTTTCCTTCAATATAAGCAGGAATAAAATCCATCGGTCCCGGACGATATAAAGAAATACCTGCAATTACGTCTTCTAAATTCTCTGGCTTCAGTTCTGTCATAAAGGACTTCATTCCCGCACTTTCCAACTGGAATACGCCTTCTGTCCGTCCGGAACTAATCAGACCATATACATTCGGGTCATTATAATCAATGCCATCAATAGAAAAGGATGTTTCGCCACTCTTTGCAATCATATCACAGGCATCCTGAATTACTGTCAAAGTACGCAATCCAAGGAAGTCCATCTTTAACAGTCCAAGCTGTTCAATGGTAGTCATGGTAAACTGGGTGGTTATGGCATCATCACCGCCCTTGGACAGAGGCACATATTCATCAATTGGTTCCTGACCGATTACAACACCTGCAGCATGCATAGATGTATTTCGTGGTAATCCCTCTAACTTCTTTGACATATCAATCAGATACCGGATCTGCTCATCTTCCTCATACATTTTTTTCATATCCGGACTAACCTGCAATGCCAGCTCCAATGTTATATTTAGGTCCCGTGGTACTGCCTTTGCTACAGAATCTACCAGTGCATATGGTAAATCCAATACACGTCCTACATCCCGCAGAACTGCTCTTGCTTTCATAGTACCAAAAGTCACAATCTGTACTACCTTTTCTTTTCCATACTTTTCAACAACATAATCAATAACTTCCTGTCTGCGGACATAGCAGAAATCAATATCAATATCCGGCATAGATACACGCTCCGGATTCAAAAAACGTTCAAACAGTAAATTATAACGAATAGGGTCAATATTCGTAATTTCCAGACAATAAGATACAATACTTCCTGCTGCTGAGCCACGCCCCGGACCTACCGGTATTCCATGCTCCTTGGCATAATGAATAAAATCCCATACAATTAGGAAATAATCCACATATCCCATTTGTCGAATAGTATTTAATTCATAATCCAAACGTTCCTGTAATTCTTCCGTTATCGGCTGATATCGTCGTTCTAATCCTTCTTCACACAAGTGCTTCAGATACCCGAACGCATCAAATGGTGCAGGGACATCAAACTTCGGCACCTTCTGCTCTCCGAAAACAATTTCCACATTACACCGTTCCGCAATCCGATGAGTATTTTCCAGTGCCTCCTTGGCATAAGGAAATAAGGTCAACATTTCTTCCGGAGATTTCAAATAATACTGACCACCTTCATACCGCATCCGATCTTCATCTTTCAACTTCTTATTGGTTTGTATGCATAACAAAAAATCATGAGCTTCTGCATCTTCTGCATTTACATAATGAATATCATTGGTGGCAACCAGAGGAATCCCCAGCTCCTGATGCATGTTTAATAATTCTGTATTAACTGTGGTTTGTTCCGGAATTCCATGGTCCTGTAATTCCAGAAAATAATTATTTTCTCCAAAAATACGCTGATATTTTTTTGCAGCTTCTCTGGCTTCTTCCAAAAAACCCCGTCGAATCTGTACTGCCACCTCTCCTGCCAGACAGGCACTTAAGGCAATGATACCTTCATGAAATTCTTCTAATACCTCCATATCCACACGCGGCTTATAGTAATAACCTTCCGTAAATCCTCTGGAAACAATTTTCATCAAATTGTGATAACCCTTATCATTTTCTGCAAGAAGTACCAAATGATAATATCGGTCTTCTCCTTTGCTGGCCTCCCGATCAAATCTGGAACCTGGTGCCACATAAACCTCACATCCAATAATTGGCTTTATTCCAATTTCCCGACAAGCCCGATAAAAATCTATGACTCCATACATAACACCGTGGTCTGTAATAGCAATGCTATCCATACCCAGCTCTTTTGTTTTTGCAACCAGTTCTTTAATTTTACTTGCACCGTCCAACAAACTATACTCTGTATGGACATGTAAATGGGTAAATTCCATGTGAAACCTCGTCTATTTTCTTTTCTTATTTTTCAGTACTTCTATTCTTATATACTCAAATGTTTTCGTTTCCCCTTCTTCTGCCAGCATATGCAGCAATCGTTCCAGTAAAGCCCGTGTATTTGGATGCATGGGATACTTATTTTTTCCCCGTTCATAATAAGCCAGTGGTGCATCTTCCGTATAAGTATCCGGATTATAATTTTTACAGGCTGCTATCCGGTCACAAAACATTTCTACAACATAACAAACCGGCATTTCCATACCAGCCAAACCTTCTTCCGGATTCAGACTATAATCAATCCAATATTCCAAATGATGCTTATTTCTTCCCTTATGATGCAGCCACGCAGAAGTATAACCTTTCGCTTCCCGCTCCGCATTATTGGGGCTGCGGTTTCCCTGATAATATTTAACCCCTACAGAAAATTCTGTCCAGGAATACTTTGACAAATCATGAAGCAGTCCCTGCTTATACAAACCGCATTGAAAGCAATGCTTCATAACCAGCCATTTATGATGATTAATTGTCTTTAAATGGGAAAGCCATTTCATGCTTACGTCCTCACTTTGCTTTCAGATATGGGAGATATAGCCCTTCTTGCAAGAGTCACTCCTGTAAAATAAAGATGTGAGTAAGACATTCCTGCCTCGCCTCACATCTGTCCGGTTCTATTGATTCAAATACTCTTTCAACATATCATCATCAACGATAATTCGATTATCCATAGTTTTCATAATATCCTTAATTTGCAATGTTGCAGCGACACGTTGAGAGCTTAAATCATATACTTGATTCCGATCAAAACTTAATACAATCGGTTGTAAAGGATTATCATTATTTTCCCGAATCACTAATCCGCGTTCCCGATTGGTCAACTCTACACAAACACCCGGCGAAAGAATACGAACACTATCCAGCAATGCTCTTACAACCGTTTTATCAAAATTCCTTGCATTCTCTAACAAGTTACGTACAACCCGAACCTCTGATACCGGTTCCTCATAAAGATTCATCGCCGTTCTTACATCATAATAGTGTGCTACCTGAATCACCCGTACACCCCAAGGAATATTTTTAGAATTCACTTCGGAAGAATAATCGTAATCTTCCTGACAACTCTTTACTAAACGTTTCACGCTATTATTAATATCTACGCTTTCATTGATAACGTTGCAACCGTCCAGTTGTGCCTTTCGATACATCTGATACTCTTCTGCCGAAAAGTCATCTGTCTTATTCTGCATTTTTGTTGGTAAAAATAAACGCCCAATATCATACAATAATGCTGCCACTACAATATTCATTTGTTCCGAACTATCCACATGAAGTTTATGTGAAATCAATGCTGATAAAATTCCCACATTCAACGCATGCTTATATACATAATCTTCCGGACTACGTAAATTCTGTGCAAAATTAATCTTATGCTCCAGATTCCCATACATCCGGACAATTTGATTTGCAAGCACCATTAATTCTGCCGGCTTCTTTCCTGCCTTTATTGCCTTTAAATCATCCTTAATACTGAATACTGCCATAGTTTGGAAGCGTTCAAATTCAATATCCTCTGCAGTCATTGGTGGTAATGGTTCTGCCGGCTCCAAAATATAGAGTCCAATCAAACCAAAATTCTTAACACTATATATTCCTTGAAGTGTCAGCTTCGTATTTCGTTCATAAAGCAACACTCCATTCTTGTTGTAAATTGGCTTTGCCAGTCGCATACCAACCTTTAAATCATCTGTAGGTACAAAAATCATGGAAGCAACCCCCTTTCACATTTTCTATCTTACAATTATTATTATCATATCATTTTTCCAGTTTTATGTCTATAAAGAAAACATACAGGATAAGGATTTCAAAAAAACAATTGAAATTTCAATAGCAATATAGTATTATATTGCTGTTGCTTGCTGGAATAGCTCAGTCGGTAGAGCACTTCACTCGTAATGAAGGGGTCGAGGGTTCAAGTCCCTTTTCCAGCTTCAAAACAAAATGCGAACATTTTTATAAAATGTTCGCATTTTATCATTATTCTAAATTAACCTCTTTTTATATTTGGTTTCTTTAATGAATTAAAAATTCCACAAACCATATAATGGCACATTTAATCGTCCCTTATGAAAACTCAGACTTTCCAAAGAAATTCGAATTGCCATACGATTGTTATATTTTTGGTGAAATACCTTCAAATTCTGTGCCTTTGTACGAATGGTTG
>CAMEWU010000022.1 GCA_945946715.1 uncultured Clostridium sp.
ATTTTTAAAGCAGTATGATACCAAGATTATTGTGAATGTTTGTGGAAAATCAGTTGCTGATTATGTAGAAGTGGTGGAACGCTTAGGGGATGAGCCGGTAGATATGCTGGAAATTAATGTATCCTGTCCGAATGTAAAGGAAGGGGGCATTGCTTTTGGACAAGACCCGAAAGCATTATTTGAAATCACGAAGGAAGTCAAGGCAGTGGCAAAGCAGCCAATTATTATGAAGCTGAGTCCTAATGTAACAGATATTACGGAAATGGCGAAAGCAGCAGAAGCAGCCGGAGCAGACGCATCGTCATTAATTAATACATTAACCGGAATGAAGATTGACATTCATAAGAGGACATTTGCTGTTGCCAATAAGACTGGTGGATTATCCGGTCCTGCAATTAAGCCGGTAGCAGTTCGAATGGTATATCAGGTAGCACATGCAGTACAGATTCCAATCATCGGTATGGGAGGAATTACAACCGGTGAAGATGCCATTGAGTTCATTATGGCAGGTGCAACTGCAGTGTCTGTGGGAACTGCCAATTTCCATGATCCTATGGCATCGGTAAAAGTTGTTCAGGGTATCGAAGAATATATGAAGCGTTATGGTGTAGAAGATATTAATGAGCTTCGGGGATGTGTAGAATAATAAAAAACCTTTGGCAAATGCGATATATTCATTATGCGGAGGTAATTTATGAAAAGCAATAGGGAAAAAACCTTGCAAATTGTATATCATGTCACAGGGTGCTTGATGCTGTTGTTGTTTATATACATTGGATGCAATGAACATGTTCAGGTAATTCAGAAACGACAGGATACGGATTATCACGAGGTAGAAGATTATCTTTATCAGGAAATAGAAGATAAAAATACACCGGTTGGTATAAGAAAAGAGTATAGATGGGTGTTAGAAGATTCTCTGGATGGTGATACCTGTCTGGCATTTTATGTTGTACACCAGTATGTAAATGTATCCATAAACGGGGAAGAAATCTACAGTCTTATGCCGGAAAAGGAAAATCCATTGGTTAAAACCACGGGAAGTAACTGGGTGATGATTCCATTATATCCGGAAGATACAGGTAAAGAAATCTGTGTTACAACTGTTCCTGTATATAAGAATTATCAAAATAGGGCAATAGAATTCTTGATTGGTTCCCGTTTGGGTATATATTTAAATCGATTAGAAAGTGATTTGCCACAGCTCATTTTAGGAAGTATGGCAGTTCTGGTTGGTATTGTCTTTATGGGGATTGCATTTAATAATTTTAGAAAGAAACGTCAGGGAGACAGTTTGGCTGCACTTGGAGCGTTTTCTTTCATGTTAGGAATGTGGCGGTTGACAGATACCCGCTCTACACCTCTTTTAATGCCTAATCAGCCAATATTATTGTTTTATATTTCGATTGCTATGTTAATGCTTGGAATGATTCCACTGATTCAGTCTATGAAAAATCGGTTCCGAAAGGAAGGCAGACTGGTTTTTGATATTTGTTGTATGATAGCAACTGCCGTTTGCCTGGTACAACTTGGATTACAGGTATTAGGAGTAGCAGATTTTCGAGAAAGCCTGACAGTTACCCATGGCATGCTATTGATAAGTATATTAGTAATCATTACAATTATCATATATGAGAAGATAAGATATAATTCAAAGGATAAATCTCATACCGGACGCAGGTTTTCAATTATTTGTGCAGTAGGTGTGGCAGCAGATATTATTGCCTATTACATAAAAGGAAATTCGTCCGGATTAATATTTACGTTATTAGCCTTTTTAATTTATGTCATCGTAACCGGTATTTCTATATTGATGGATTATCGGGAGCAGGAACAGAAATTAAAGGAACAGGAGGAAGAACTGGCATCTGCCCGTATATCGATTCTTCTTAGCCAGATACAGCCTCATTTTCTGTTTAATAGCTTAACTGTAATTAAGTATCTTTGTAAAAAGAATCCAGAGGAAGCAGTGGAGGCCTTGGAGCATTTTGCAGGATACTTAAGGGGGAGTATGACGTCATTGGCTGATAAGAAGCTCATACTATTTAATAATGAATTGGAGCATGTGAAGAATTATCTCTATATGGAACAAAAACGATTTGGAGAACGGTTGCAAGTGGTTTTTGATATTCAGGAGGATAGCTTTCTGATTCCGGCATTAACGGTACAACCGATGGTAGAAAATGCAGTGCGGCATGGAATCTGTAAAAAAGCAGAAGGCGGTTGTGTTACGATTGCATCATATTCTGATTCTAACAGTTGGATTGTTGAAATTATTGATAATGGAACAGGGTTTCATACGGAAGACTTAGAACAATTGGATGATTCCCATGTGGGTATTGCAAATGTAAAGCGCAGGCTGGAAATGATGAATGGAGGAAGCATAGAAATTAATAGTGTGATGGGAGAAGGAACGACTGTAAAGATAATAATTCCCATGAATTATCATTCGGCATAAAATAGAACAGAAAGCAGGAGTACTATAATAGGGAGGACGCATATGTCTAAATACCATAATCTGTCAGAAGAAGTTCAGAAGAAAATCATGGAAGACCGGAAGAATCATGTGGTTAATCCTTATGCCTTTCGGGATGAAGATATACTGCGGCGGGATATGAGTCATGATAAAGCCAACCTCTGGCGCCCGGCATTTGTACGGGATACGGAAAAAATCATGCATATCCCATACTACAATCGATATGCAGATAAAACTCAGGTGTTTTCTTTATATAAAAATGATGATATATCCAGACGTTCCCAGCATGTGCAGTTAGTTTCACGAATCGCACGAAATATAGGTAGTTTGTTAGGGCTGAATATAGATTTGATTGAAGCTATTTCCTTGGGACATGATATTGGACATACTCCTTTCGGTCATGCAGGAGAACGGATTTTGAATGATTTATATCATGGAGAAACCGGAAGATATTTTAATCATAATATTCAAAGTGCAAGGGTGTTGGATCAGATATTTCCATTAAATCTCAGTTTGCAGACGTTAGATGGTATCATTTGTCACAATGGGGAAATGGAGATGCAGAGGTATGAGCCAAAGCCATATGCGACTTTTTCTGTTTTTGATGAAAAGATAGAAGCATGTTATCAAAATCAGGATGCGAATAAAAAACTGATACCTGCAACCTTAGAAGCCTGTGTTATGCGTGTGTCAGATATTATTGCCTACCTGGGTAAAGACAGGCAGGATGCCATGAAATTAAATCTGTTCGATAAAGAACCTAATTTTACAGTTGGGAAAATCGGCAGTACCAATGCGGAAATTATTAATAACATGATTGTAAACATTGTAGAGAATAGTTATAGAAAACCATATTTGAAAATGGATGCAGACTATTTTAATGCCTTCTCTCAGGGTAAAAAGGAAAACTATAAGTTAATATATGGAAGTGAAACCGTAGATAAGATATACAAAGAACAGATAAATCCGATGTTTGAAGCAATTTATTACAAGTTGCTTCAGGATGCAAAAAACAAGGATAAGAATTCGATTCTCTATCGGCATCATATCGATTATATTGGTCAGTTGACTCATTATTATCGTAATAAGGAGCAAATGCCATATGAAGAATCTGCTCCTAACGATATTGTAGTAGATTATTTGGCAAGTATGACAGATGACTATTTTGTGGATTTATATAAGGAATTGTTCCCTGATGGGAAATATGAAGTAAAGTACATAGGATACTTTGAATAGATATCCCAATTTTAAACGGTTATTTGCAAATACCAAGATGTAACGGATGATAGGTGAATATCCAAAAAGCTATAACTTGGAAAATCACGATTGCAATAAGCAGATAAAATTTTTTGCGGTACCTTCGTGCTCCTGTTGTTTTTGCTATATGAAGCATTAATATGGCAGACAGAAGTAAGGATATATAATAGGTACTGATATCTAACCATGATTTGCTAAAACCAAGGATTCCTTTATAGGTGTAATATAACACGGGAATCAACCAGGTGGCTGTCATGGTTCCTACCAGAAGAGCATGGTTATAGCCCGATGTTGGCTCGGATTTATCATACATAAAAGGAGTGATAAAAAGCATAGGAAAAAAGGCTAGTTTCATATGCTCCCAAGTGGATTCGTTTATCGGAAAAAAGAATCCAAGGAATGAATTTTGCCCGGTCCAGTCATAGACAAAATGGGATATGGTACCTAGCACAGCTACAATACAGATACCGATTATGAGGTTGTTTCTATATTTGACAAATACTATATTCATATAAAAAATCCTTTATATAATAATATATAGTATGCACTGAATTTCAAAAAATAATCTGGTTGTTTTGCATTTCCATATAAGCACTGCTATAATGAATTTGTTTTTAGAAATAAAAGAAAATTTGTTATGGCAGTTTTTTTTATACGAGTAGGAGAAAAAATATGAAACCATTATCCAATCGAACCGGTACATTTAGTGATTCTGTTATCCGCCGCATGACAAGAATTTCCGATGAATGCGGAGCCATTAATCTATCCCAGGGATTTCCGGATTTTGACCCACCACAGGTTCTGACAGAGCGTTTGGCACAAGTGGCAAAAGAAGGACCTCACCAGTATGCAGTCACATGGGGAGCGCAGAATTTCAGGGAAGCAGTGGCAAGGAAACAGGAGCATTTTTCCGGCATGCCAATCAATCCCAACGAAGAGATTGTGGTGACCTGCGGAAGTACGGAAGCCATGATGGCAGCTATGATGTCTGTGGTGAATCCCGGTGACAAGGTAATTGTGTTTTCTCCTTTTTATGAGAATTATGGAGCAGATGCAATTTTGTCAGGAGCAGCACCTATTTATGTGCCACTAGTGCCACTGGAATTTCAGTTTGATTCGGAGGTGTTAGAGGAGGCATTCAGACAGGGAGCTAAGGCGTTAATATTGTGTAATCCGTCCAACCCTTCCGGTAAGGTATTTACAAGAGAAGAATTGCAGTTGATTGCTGAACTGGCAATTCGGTATGATGCCTATATCATTACGGATGAAGTATATGAACACATTATATACGAACCGAATCGGCATACCTATCTGGCAACACTGCCGGGGATGAGGGAACGTACGATTATGTGTAATTCCTTATCCAAGACCTATTCTATTACCGGCTGGCGGTTGGGATATGTAATTGCCAGTCCTGAAATTATTGACCGGGTAAGAAAGGTACATGATTTCTTAACAGTGGGAGCAGCAGCTCCGTTAATGGAAGCAGCAGTAGCAGGCTTGGAACTGCCGGATACCTATTATGAGGAATTGGCGGCACATTATGCACATATGAAGGAAGTCTTTACCGGTGGATTGCGTCATATGGGTATGGAATTTACGGACCCTCAGGGAGCTTACTTTGTTTTAGTGAATATTGAACCTTATCGAAGGGCAGGAGAGAGTGATTATGATTTCTGTGTCCGGATGGTACAGGAGGTTGGAGTGGCAGCCGTACCGGGTTCCAGCTTTTTCAGGGAAGATGTAAATTGCTATATGCGGTTGCATTTTGCTAAGTGTGATGAAGTATTATATGAAGCCTTGAACAGGTTGGAACGACTGAAAGGATAAATAGTAAGTTTTATATACAAAAGTACATATTGTGATTTGTGAAATCAGGTGTTAAACTGACAACAGTAGTGTTTAGTATATGATTTTTGATATATGAAAGTGAGGAAATACAATGAAATTCTTTATCGACACAGCAAATGTAGAAGATATTCGAAAAGCCAATGAAATGGGCATAATCTGTGGTGTTACTACCAATCCTTCTCTAATTGCAAAGACAGGAAGAGATTTTAAGGAAGTAATTAAGGAAATTACTACCATTGTGGATGGTTCCATCAGTGGTGAAGTAAAAGCAACAACAGTTGATGCAGAAGGCATGATTCAAGAAGGAAGAGAAATTGCAGCATCTGTGCGGAATCCAATTCATGTACTGGATTGTGCGTTGGCAGGGGCTAATATTGCAACGGTACCATATTCTGTTATCATGCAGATGATAAAACATCCTTTAACAGATCAGGGAATTGCAAAGTTTCAGGCAGATTACAAAGTAGTTTTTGGTGAGTAGATAATAATTAATTAGAACAGGAGCGAGTGATTTGATACAAAAATTCTTAATGGGCAATGAGGCAATTGCCTTAGGTGCCATACATGCAGGTGTAAATGTAGTTGCAGGATATCCGGGAACTCCTTCCACAGAGGTATTAGAAACCGTTGCAAAGGAAAATGACGGTAGTATCTATGTGGAATGGTCGGTCAATGAAAAAGCTGCTTTAGAGGTGGCGGCAGGAGCTGCATATGCAGGAGCGAGAACATTAGTAACCATGAAACAGGTTGGCTTAAATGTGGCTTCCGACCCATTAATGAGTCTGGCATATGTAGGAGTAAAAGGTGGAATGGTTATTTTAAGTGCGGATGATCCGGGACCGATTTCTTCCCAGACAGAACAGGACACCAGACATTTTGCACAGTTTGCCAAACTTCCGGTATTCGACCCTTCCTCACCGGAGGAAGCCTATGAAATGATAATAGATGCCTTTGAATGTTCGGAAAAGTGGGGGACACCGGTATTGTTCCGTCCAACCACCCGTGTTTGTCATGGCTGTGCTTCCATACCGGTTCGTGAAACCTATGAAAAGCATCCGGTAGAAGGATTTGAAAAGGATACTATGCGGTGGGTGATTTTTCCTCGTACCTCTTTCCTGAATCATGAAAGAATAGAAAAGCGAAATCCACAGATGGGAGAAGAGTTTTCTTCCTATCGATTTAATACAATCACAACCGGTGGAACCGGCAATTGTCACAAGGGTATCTGTACTTCCGGTATCAGTTATGCATATACCTGTGATGCTTTGGATTGTGATACCAAGGAGGCATATAAGTTGCTGAAAATTGCAACTGCCCACCCATTTCCTGAGAAATTAGCATTGGAATTCTTAGAAGGCTTGGATGAGGTTCTTTGTATCGAAGAACTGGATCCGGTATTAGAAAAAGAATTGACATACATATGTGGAAAGCACCATTTGAAGGTTACCATTCATGGAAAATTAGATGGTTGTATACAACCGGCAGGAGAAAACAGTGTAGAATCAGTAAAAGTAGCATTAAAGCCATTTTTAGGCTTACAATGGGAAGAAGTAACTTACCAACAGCCACCGGAGCTTCCGGTACGTCCCCCTGTGTTATGTGCCGGTTGTCCTCACCGGGCTTCCTTCTATGCAGTGAAGCAGGCAATGAAAGGACAGAAGGCAGTATTCAGCGGTGATATTGGTTGTTATACCCTGGGAAATGCGGCTCCACTGGATATGGTAGATACCTGCCTTTGTATGGGGGCAGATGTAACCATGGCACAGGGATTGCATCGGGCAGAGCCGGATGCAGTTAATTTCTCATTTATCGGAGATTCCACTTTCTTTGCATCGGGAATTACCGGAGTTGTCAATGCCGTTTACAATGAGACCGATATTGTATTGATTGTACTGGATAATTCCACTACAGCAATGACCGGACATCAGCCACATCCGGGAACCGGTGTCCGCATGATGGAATTTGCAAAAAATGCAGGAACGATTTCAAAACCGGAGGATATTTGTAATCGGGTAAGTATCGAAAAGATATTGCAGGCAATTGGATTAACTTCCGTAGAAACCGTTGATCCATTAAATCTTGCAGAAGCAGTGGAAGCGGTGAAACGGGCAAGTAAGCTTTCGGGCGTAAAGGCAATTATCTTCAAGTCGCCGTGTATTGCTGTGACGAAACATCAAACCCGCTATCAGATTGCGGATGCCTGCATTAATTGTAAGAAATGTATTCGGGAATTAGGCTGCCCGGCCATTGTTTTGGAAGATGGAAAGCCAACCATAGAAAAGAGTCTTTGTACCGGCTGCTCCCTTTGTACACAGGTATGTCCGTGTGGAGCTATTGTCAGAGAGGAGGCAGACCATGAATAATATACTACTTTGTGGCGTTGGCGGACAGGGTACGGTGCTTGCGTCGAAGCTGATTGCCTTTGCTGCTATGGAAAAAGGCTTACAGGTACGAACCGCAGAGACCATCGGTATGGCACAACGGGGTGGCAGTGTAGTCAGCCATGTAAGAATTGGTGAGGAAATCCACTCTCCATTGTTGCCAAAGGGTTCTGCAGACGTGATTATAGCATTCGAACCGGCAGAAGCAGTTCGATGCATTTCTTACTTGAAAAAAGGTGGCACGGTAATTGTCAATCAGAAAGCCGTCCGTCCGGTAACTGCTTCTTTGCAGGGAACCTATGGGGATGGAAGAGAGATGCTGGAATACTTAAAAGCTCAGGCAGGGCACATAGATGTTATGGATGGAGAAGCTATTTGCGAGGACTGTGGCTCTTCTAAGGTATTAAATATTGTGTTACTTGCGGCAGCAGCAAAATCCGGTACTTTAGGTATTACGCCGGAGGAATTAATATCTGCCATTGAGAAGCGGATACCGGAGAAATTCCAGGCATTGAACAAGAAAGCAATTGATATCGTCATGCGTCAATAAGACGTTTATTAGAATCACCATATTTAACATGGATAGATACGAAGAAGCGTACAGAAACGATTTCAGAAAGGATACAGAATAACATGCAGATTTCAGAATTACAAATCAGTCAGGTAAATAATCAGATTCAGGCATTGGTGTCTGCCGGAAGCTTTTATGGTAAGAAGCTGGAGGAAGCAGGAATCACCAGTATTGCAACCCAGGAGGACTTTGAACAACTTCCATTTTCAGAGAAGAATGACTTGCGGGAAGCCTATCCTCTGGGATTGATGACAGCACCGGAGGAAAATATTGTACGGATTCATTCCTCCTCCGGAACAACAGGATTGCCGGTTATTATTCCGTATACAGCAAAAGACGTTGACGATTGGGCAATCATGTTTAAGCGTTGTTATGAAACTGCCGGCATTACCAACATGGACCGGATTCAAATTACACCGGGCTATGGGCTTTGGACGGCAGGAATTGGGTTTCAGAATGGTGCAGAGAAATTAGGAGCCATGGTAATTCCAATGGGACCGGGAAATACGGAAAAACAGCTTCAGATGATGATGGATATGAAGTCAACGGTTCTTTGTTCTACTTCTTCTTATGCTCTGTTGTTGGCAGAGGAAATTGAAAAACGGGGAATTAAGGATAGGATTCATCTCAAAAAGGGTGTAATTGGTTCTGAACGTTGGGGAGACAAGATGCGTCAAAGAATTTCCAAAGAACTGGGAATTGAATTGTATGATATCTACGGATTGACGGAAATCTACGGACCGGGTATCGGTATTAGCTGTCAGTATGATACGGGTATGCATTACTGGGATGATTATATTTACATTGAAATTGTTGACCCTGTAACATTAAAACCGGTTCCGGACGGTGAAATGGGCGAAATTGTAATAACTACCCTGGTAAAGGAAGGTGCCCCATTAATTCGTTATCGTACTCATGATTTATCTAAGATTATTCCGGGAGAATGCCCATGCGGTAGCAAGTATCCTCGTCTGGGAACCATTATGGGAAGAACCGATGATATGATGAAAATTAAAGGTGTAAATGTATTTCCGAGTCAGATTGAGGAGGTACTTCGTGAGTTTCCGGAACTTTCCAGCGAGTATCAGATTCGTATTTCTCATCTGGATGGAAAGGATACCATGCGTATTTATGTAGAAACCAATGGAAGTGTAGACTTTGTTGAACTTTCTGAGCGAGTTACAGAGAAGGTAAAGAGCCGGATTGGATTTACTCCATTGGTTAAGGTAGTTGAGATTGGTGTACTTCCAAGAAGTGAAAAGAAGACCAAACGTGTTATTGATGAACGGTATAATTAGTAGAATAGGTTAAAGATGGATTGGTTGTATGATTGGAGCAGGATGTTGTAATATATATCTTGCTCCAGTTTTGGATTTGTGTAAAAATATATATAGTGGGAATAGAAATAGAATGAAAGATTCGGGTATAATATAATAAAAATGTCTATGTTTGCGATGCAAAAGAGAGGAGTCATTATGAATCGTTTTCGTTTACCATATCACCTGTTAGTTGAGGAGGGAATCTTTTCCCGAGTCAATGAAGTAATGTCAGACTGTGTACCAGGCATTGGAAATAAAAAAGTGGTGATTGTAACAGATCAGAATCTGCAAAAGTTGTTTCCCGAAACCTTGCAGGATTTGAGTCAGGATTTTCATAACAGTGAAATCTATCTGGTAGAGGATGGTTCCTTTGACCAGGCAGTAGATTTGGCAAAGTACATTTGTATGCATGACTTTACCGTAGTCATTGGTTTTGGTGGCGGTATGGTATTGGATTTGGCAAAATACGCTGCTTTTGTCAGCAAGGCTATTTTTTTATGTCTGCCGACTACATTAAGTAATGACAGTCTGGCATCGCCGGTTGCTGTTCTGGGGACAGAAGGATTAAAGCGGAAGACCTTCCGTTGCACCATACCAAGCAGTATCATTGTAGATGTGAATATTATTATGGGAGCTCCGGAAGGACAATTACTGGCAGGGGTTGGAGATACTATTAGCAAATATACGGCATTAAATGACTGGAAGCTGGATGCGGCTGTAACCGGTAATAAAATCGATGATTTTGCATACATGATTTCGAAGATGGCATTTAATTCCATATGCTATCATGAAGAAAAATCCATCAAGAGTAAGAGCTTTATAAAGGTGTTGACTCAGGCATTGGTTATGGGTGGTCTTGCAATGGAAATTGCAGGAAATTCCAGACCAAGCAGTGGTGCAGAGCATTTGTTCTGTCATTCCCTGGAGGAAAACTTTGCTGATGAGGTCTATGTACCTCATGGAATTGCAGTTGCTATGGGAAGTGTACCGGCATGTATTTTTCAAGGACGCAATATTGAGAAAATCAAGAGGATTCTTCATGAGTACCGGATACCGGTAAGACCATCAGACTGGAAGGTGACCGAAGATATTTTCATTCGGGCTTGGCAGCAGGCAGGCAGTACCCGTCCGGACCGGTATACGATTCTGAATCAAACAGAGCTTAGCGACAGCCGATTGGCAGAGATTTACCGGGAGATGGAAGAAGAGTTCGACAATTCCCAATGCTAACTTTCTTGACTTTCCGGTTGGGAGGCATATAATGAATATGTTAGGAAAAGAAACAAAAGCATTCAGACAAGGAGCTAGGATATGAACAGCATTGGGTTTATAGGAATGGGAAATATGGCACAGGCAATTGCTGATGGATTTTTTAAATCCGGTAAGATTGATAAAAATCAGGTATTTGCTTATGCACCACATAAAGATAAATTATATGCCAATAGTGAACGGATAGGATTTACTCCGGTGGATTCTTTGACTAATCTGGTGCAGACAGCAGACGTGATTATTATAGCATGTAAGCCGTATCAGATTACAGAAGTTCTGGAAGAAGTAAAAGAAGATTTGGAAGGAAAAGTTCTTCTGTCTGTGGCAGCAGGCTGGGTGTATCAGAATTTTTATGAGGTATTGGGAGATAAGGTTCGAATCCAGTGTATTATGCCCAATACACCGGCTATGGTAGGAGAGGGTGTATTACTGTTTGAAAAAGAGAATTCCTTAGAACAGACAGAGCGAAATGAGATTCTGGAGCTGTTTGGCTGTTTGGGAATAATCGAGGAACTGCCAACAGAATTAATGGGAATTGGAGGAGCGATATCCGGCTGTGGTCCGGCATTTATGGATTTGATTATGGAAGCTTATGCAGATGCTGCCGTAAAATATGGAATACAGAGGCCGGTTGCTTATAAGCTTATTTCTCAGACCATGCTTGGAAGTGCCAGACTGCAACAGATAACCGGAGACCATCCGGGAGTATTGAAAGATGCAGTATGTTCTCCTAATGGTACTACTATTCGAGGTGTAGATGCACTGGAGCATGGAGGATTACGGGCAACCTGTATTGATTCCATAGATGCAGTCATGAATCGTAAAAAAGAATAGGAATAAGAGGAACAGTCTATGAAACAGATAGGCAGACATCATGGAGGTAAGATTCGGGGCTGGATAATTGCAGTATCCATTATGACACTCATTGGTGTGTTGATTAGCTTGGCAGCATGGTGTTATCAGAATATCAAGGACAAAAGTGAATATCGGACCCAGGGAATTGCACAATATGAGAAGGGAGACTATCAACAGGCAGTTGTAGATTTTCAGGCATCTCTGGGAGAAAAAGCATGCTTTACAGATGAGCTGGATAAGGACACTCGTTATTATCTGGCTGATTCTTATTTTCTTCTAGAGCAGTATGAAGCTGCGATTCAACAGTATGATACTCTTTTAAAATACGAAAATGTTGATAAAACATATTTGGAACAGCAGAGACAAGTTGCACAGGGATTTTTAGATTTGAAGAACCGGAATTATGAAAATGCTTTTCCGGCATTTGAGGCTGCAGTTGAGAATGGACATCTGGAGTGTGCTTTGTATGCAGGAATTTGTGCAGCCGAATTAAACCGGCAAGATAAAATGGTGGCATATTTAACGATGTATCTTTCAGCAAATCCGGAGAGTGCTTATGCCTGCACTCAATTGGCTGATTATTATCTGCAACAGGGATTGTATGATACCTGTTATCAGTATTTGCAACAGGGTCTCCAATCAACGGATCGTAGCTGTGATGAACAGCTTTTATTGATTGAAGTAGTATATTATGAATATCAACATGATTACAATAAGGCATATGAACTGATTTGCAGTTATATGCAGATGTATCCCGTAACAGAAATGGTACAGAAAGAATATGATTTCTTATATACCAGACAAACATTAGAATAGGAACAGGAGCGTTAATGACAGGGTTATATGAATTAAAAGAAGAACAGGAGCAGGTCATTTTGGTGGCAGCATCTGTTAGTGACGAGGTTTTTGTTCAGGACTCACTAGATGAGTTAGAAGAATTGGTGAAAACAGCAGGAGCAGTTACCCTTGGCCGATTTGTACAAAATCGGCAGATGATAGATACCGCTACCTATATAGGAAGCGGAAAGGTAATGGAACTGCGGGAAATGATACAGATAACCGGTGCAACAGGCATTGTATGTGACGATGAACTGACTCCATCACAGATGAATAATCTGGAACGGGAATTAAATACGAAAATTATGGACCGGACGATGGTCATTTTGGATATTTTTGCAGCCAGGGCATCGACAAGAGAAGGTAAAATACAGGTAGAATTGGCACAACTCAGATATCGTTCTACCCATTTGATTGGTTTGGGAAGTGTGATGTCCCGTCAGGGTGGTGGTATTGGTACCAGAGGTCCTGGTGAGAAACAGCTTGAAATGGACCGACGGGTGATTCGGGAACGGATTTCAAAATTGAAATCGGAATTGGAACAGGTAAAAGTAAACCGGAGGACGCAGCGAAAACGTAGACAGGAAAACGGGATACCGGTAATTTGTATCGTAGGGTATACCAATGCAGGAAAATCTACACTGTTGAATACATTAACAGATTCCGGAGTGTTGTCGGAGGATAAATTATTTGCAACGTTGGATCCTACTACCCGAAACTTAGTGCTTCCGGATGGACAGCAGGTTTTATTAACGGATACAGTAGGATTTATTCGGAAACTTCCTCATCATCTGATACAGGCATTCCGTTCTACTTTGGAGGAAGCAAAGTATTCGGATTATATTCTTCACGTAGTGGATGCGTCTAATCCACAGATGGATATTCAGATGCATACGGTATATGAAACATTACGGGAACTAGGTGTGGAAGGTAAACCAATTATTACAGCATTTAATAAAGTAGATAAAGAATTTATCCCGGAAGTATTGAAAGATTTCAAGTCGGATGAAACCTATCGAATATCGGCAAAGACCGGAATCGGACTGGAGGAATTATTAAATGGAATTGGCAGACAGATTCGGGAAAGCCGGGTGTATTTAGAACATTTGTATCCATACAGTGAAGGAGCAAAGATAGCAGCAGTTCGTAAAAATGGACAAATTATAGAAGAAGAATATCGGGAGGACGGCATATGGGTTCGTGCTTTCGTTGATAGAAGAGGTTATTATGTATAAAATTATTGCAAAAGATGGAAAAGCAAAACGGGCATCCTTTGAAACGGTGCATGGAACAATACAGACACCGGTCTTTATGAATGTTGGAACCGTTGCAGCCATTAAAGGTGCAGTGGCAACAGAAGATTTACAGCAAATTGGAACGCAGGTAGAGCTTTCTAATACCTATCATCTGCACGTCAGACCGGGAGATGAAGTGATTCGAAAACTGGGAGGCTTGCATAAATTCATGGTATGGGATAAACCAATTCTTACTGATTCCGGTGGATTTCAGGTGTTCTCATTGGCAGGACTCCGAAAAATAAAAGAAGAGGGTGTTTATTTTAACTCTCATGTGGATGGACGGAAAATATTTATGGGTCCTGAAGAAAGTATGCAGATTCAGTCCAATCTGGCATCTACCATAGCCATGGCATTTGATGAATGTCCATCCAGTGTAGCAGAACGAAGCTATGTAGAGCAGTCAGTGGCACGAACGACTCGTTGGTTGGAGCGGTGCAAGAAAGAAATGAAACGATTGAACAGTTTGCCGGATACTATTAATCCACATCAGATGCTGTTCGGAATTAATCAGGGAGCTGTTTTTGATGATATTCGAATTGCCCATGCAGAAGCTATATCGCAGTTGGATTTAGACGGATATGCGATTGGAGGATTGGCAGTTGGTGAAAGTCATGAAGAGATGTATCATATTCTGGATGTGACAGTTCCGCATTTGCCGGAGAATAAGCCTACTTATCTTATGGGAGTTGGAACGCCGGCAAATATTCTGGAAGCTGTTGACCGGGGAGTAGACTTTTTTGATTGTGTTTATCCAACCCGAAATGGCCGTCATGGTCATCTGTATACCAATCATGGTAAAATTAATTTGTTAAATGCCAAGTTTGAGTTAGATAATCGTCCGATAGAAGAAGGATGTCAATGTCCGGCCTGCCGGACGTATAGCCGGGCATATATCCGTCATCTGTTAAAAGCAAAAGAAATGTTAGGTTATCGACTTTGTGTCTTGCATAATTTGTATTTTTATAATAAGATGATGGAGGAGATTCGGGAAGCAATTGAAAAGGGCTGTTACAAAGAATACAAACAGGCAAAACTTGCTGGGTTTGAAAAACATGAATAAATATATGGAGGATGAGATATGTTTTACACATTATTAGAGGCAACAACAGGAACAGCGGCAGAAGGAAGTTCAACCGGAATGATGGGTGGCTGGTTTACCTGGATATGGTTAATCGTAATGATAGTAATCTTTTATTTCTTACTGATTCGTCCACAGAAGAAGCAGCAGAAGGCACAGGAAGAAATGATAGCACAGTTAAAGCCGGGTGCCAGTATTATGACTACCGGTGGTTTTTATGGTGTTGTTTTAGATGTGGTAGATGATACCGTTATTGTTGAGTTTGGTAACAACAAGAACTGTAGAATTCCAATGAACAAAGCTGCAATTGCACAGGTGGACAATCCGGCAACTGCTTCTGAACCAGAGGAAGAAGAGGTTGAAGATAAAAAGGAAAAGAAGAAGTTTTCTTTAGGTAAAAAGAAAGAAGATTAATTGAAATGTAAGAATTTTGAAGTACGCCCCAAATGTGATATAGGTTCAGCATTTGAGGCGTATTTTTGTCCAAATATTCTGTAAAAAGAAATAAAAGAATAGTATATTGTTACATATTATATATAAAAAGATAAAGAAGTTACAAGTATATTAAAGACTTATTAAGTTTTACTTTTTTACAAATAAAGTATTGATTTATAATAAGTATAGTAGTACTGTACAGATAGAAACTTAAGAAAGTGGGGATAATGAAAGGAGGAATCGTATGAAAAGATGGAAAGGTTTACTTACATTAGCTATAAGCGGTTTGGTTTTATGTGCAGGAGGATGTAAAACTACAACAGTTTCACAGCAGGATGCATCCAGTGAAAATGATAAAGTGATAGAGGAAGAAGCTATAGTGGAAGATGAGGTTGAAAAGACATCAACAGAAGATATTTATTATAGCTTTATTAAAAATGAACTAGTACCAGAATTAGGAATCGCTGACTTAGCAGAAAAGTCTACAACGATTTATTCTTCTGAAGAAGATTGGTTTCATTGTGAAGGAATCCTATCGGCATACATTCATGATTTAGATCATGATGGAGAAGAAGAATTACTGATGCTTTTTATGGAAGCAACAGACGAAAGACAGGATTATATTCAATCAGGTGAGGTATATCATATTGTAGCCAGAGTGTATGCAATGGAAAGCAATACCCCTGTTCAGAAGGCAGAGATGGTTTTGGAACGTGGTGACAGTGATCCGCTGCTTTATCCATCCGTACAGGTAAATAGTAGTCATTTGTATGTATCAGCTATAGAAACAGAGGACTGTACGCAAATTCTTCTGGAAGATGGACTGTTCTCCGGTCCGTTTTCGGATGGAATGACCATTAATTACTGGGCAATTGTGTATGAAAACGAAGAATTACACTATGCATATCAGTTTGTTCAAAGTGGTATTGGTAGTTATGGCATGGATTACTATGCAAATCAATATCAGAATGGAGAGTTAGTTTCCTCAGAGATTTTTTATAATGCAGATAGTGAAAATGAAACCTATGCTTCTTACGAAGAAGCACTAAAAGCATTCTTTGAAGAACGGGGGCTGTCAGTTGCATATAATAGCTTTGATACCAGCATCTTTACAGAAACCGGAAGTCAGGAAGAAATATTGGAATTTCACATTAAGTATGATTTTGAAAATTACAGTGATTCAGAGTTTACCTTTGACTTCTCTGCAAAAGATGCAACGGAGCTACGGTCAAAGATACAGTGAGATGAATCACAGGATAGTACAAGGGAAAAGGATTAATTCCTTGTTTTCTTAATACAATCCAGTATTGTTTCTGTGATTTTCAGACCGCCCCGGCCGGTACCAAGTTCAATATCCGGTTTGTTCGCTCCGTGAAAATCGGAACCACCGGAAACAACAAGATGATATTTTAGAGCAAGAGAACGA
>CAMEWU010000023.1 GCA_945946715.1 uncultured Clostridium sp.
TGGTTCGTATGATGCGGTTATGGGAGGAATGTGGCAATTTTATAGAAAAGCAGGAAGAACAGGAGTCAGCAGTATCTTTTTTTGATAATATTCTGGAGTATATGGATGCACATGCATTTGAAGGAATCCGGGTACAAGAGTTGGCGGATCGATGTGGTATGAGTTATTCAAATTTTGCAAAGGTATTTAAACAGCAGTTTGGGCGTTCTTGCAAAGAATATCTGGAATACATTCGAATTTCAAAAGCGGAAGAACTGGTGTTATATAGTGATTATGATATCAGCTACATTGCACAGGAAACCGGGTTTGCCGACTCCAGCCATTTTATTCGAATCTACAAAAAATTCAAAGAAGAAACACCCAAACAGGCAAGAATGAAATTATAATATTTCCATTAATGTGTTTACCAACAAATCATCATCCTCCGGGTTCAGGAAACAAAAACGGACATATTCCGGTCCCAGACCGGTAAAGTTAGCACAATCCCGAATCATCAGTCCCTTTTTAATACAGTGTTCGAAGACCATTGACGAGGTTAGACCTTGCTTCATTAATTTCAAAAGAACAAAATTAGCAGATGGCGGAATGATTTGAATGGTTTTCCGAGCCTTTAAGGCAGAACAAACCAAACTTTGCTCTTGAGAAATCAGAGCTCTGGTAGCCTCAATATAGTCTGTATCTGTAAACATAACGGTTCCGGCATAAGCAGCAATGGAGCTGACAGACCATGGATTGCTATGCTTTTTAATGTATCGCAGAAGTTTGTCGTTGGAAGTACAAGCATAGCCCAGTCGTAACCCGGGAGAAGCAAAGAATTTGGATACGCCACGCAATACAATCAGATTATTATATTTTTTGACTAGTGGCATGGCAGAAACCACAGAAACATCTTTTACAAATTCCACATAAGTTTCATCTACCAGTACAAAGGTGGAAGTTTCCTTGCATTTTTCTACTATTTCCTGTATTTGACTGATACTGATACAGGTAGAAGTTGGATTATTAGGGTTGCAGAGGATTACCATATCCACAGACTCATCAATCTGATTGCACAAATCCTTTGGATCGAGCTGAAATTGCTGTTCTTCGGTAAGCACATAATCAATTACTTCACTTTTAATGGCTTTCAAATCCCTTTTATATTCAGAATAAGTAGGCTCTACAACAATGGTTTTCTTTGGCTTTACTGTGGTAATGAATGTTACGATTAATTCAGTACCACCGCTTCCGGGAAGAATATGAGAAGTATCGACACCGGTATAAGTGTGGATGGCTTCCCGCAATGATGTATAATCCCGGTCCGGATAATCGGTTAATACATCAATATTATTCTGTAATGCTTCTTTCATCTTAGGTGAAAGCCCTATGGGATTTACATTGGAACCAAAAGGGCGTATGTCCTCCCTGCGTATACCATATATCTTTTCAACTGTTTCCAAATCACTTCCGTGAAACTGGTCTGCTGGCTGTAACATAAAAATATCCCCTCTCCTTCTTTTCTAATTCGACATATTCTGTTATAATAAAGTTTAGAGTCTGAACACAATGTGTTTTGGGAAAATGAAAATTAAAACAGAACGTGTTTTGACGTTATTATACTTCACATATGGAAGGATTGGCAAGGGTGTTGTAGATGAAAGAAAAAGTTGAGCAGTATGCAAAAGGCGAATTTAATGTAAATCGCCCTAAGGTAGTGATTTCCACCGATCATTTACAACTGAATATAGAAGCAGGTTCTGTTTATCAGGGAACCATAGAAATACAGGCAGAAAATGACCGGCGTATAAAGGGAATGATTTATGATAACCGCTATTTGTTTAAGATAGAGCCTCATAATTTTATCAGTAAGGAACAAACAGTGGAATTGACTTTTGATGCAAGACGTTGGGAAAAAGGGGAAAAACTGTCCGGTATTCTTTTTTTGGTGACAGATGGAGGAGAATTCCGGATTCCATATGAATTGGAGATTACAGCACCGGCAGTGGACAGTTCCATTGGAGAATTAAGTGATATGTTTCAGTTTGCCAGTCTGGCAGAGAATAACTGGAACGAGGCAGTGCGTATTTTCGCATCTCAGGAATTCAAGCGGACCTTTCTGGAACGGGAACCTATGTATGCAAGGGTGTATGAAAGTCTGACCCGTAGTCTGTCTGCCAGTCAGGCGATGGAAGAATTTCTGATTTATACCCACAAAAAGCGTTCTCTGTCGCTGGAAGTACCGGAACGGAAGCAGCAGCTTCCATTTCATCAGGAAGCAGAGAAACACAGTGTTACTGTAACACGGAATACCTGGGGATATCTAAATGCCGAGGTCTATTCCGATGCCCGGTTTTTACAACCAATCAAACGTTACATTAGTACAGAAGATTTTGTGGCAAATAAATATATGTTGGAATATATGGTATTTCCGGAATATATGGAAGAAGGCACCAATACCGGACATATTACTATTGAAAATATGTTTCAAAAAATAGTTATTGATGTTACGGTTCGTTCCGGATCGGAACCTGCCATCCAACGACCTCGGTTGTTTACCAATTGCCATATGATAAAAGTGCACCAGCACAGCTTGATTACCAATTATTTGGATTTTCGTACCGGGAAGCTGGAGCTGGACAGTTATGTAGATAAGACGCTATATGCCTTGCGAAATCTGGTTCAGTATTGCCGGGAAGAACAGATTTACCGGCTGGGTATCCTGCATATGAATATTTTGGCAGGCAATGAAAGCATGGTGGAAGAGGAATTTAAGCGAATCGATGCTGATAAAGATAAGATGGTATCCGGAACCAGAGAAGCTTGTTATTATACCTATTTGAAGGCATTGGCATTTAAGGATGCGGAAACCATAGAAAAAGCAAAACAACAGGTACGCGAGAATTTTGAAGCAGAAGATGAAAAACTGTTTTATTTCTGGCTGTTAGTTTTTCTGGATGATTCGGAACAGACAGAAAAAGGACCTATGTATGGAGAAATTCAGAGACTGTATGACCAGGGAATCCACAGTCCGATTTTGTATTATGAGATTTGTGATATGTTGAATCATGAACCTCTGATGCTACGGAGATTAAGTGGATTGGAAATTGCTTCCATTCGATGGGGAATGCATCATGATTACATATCGGAGGATGTTATCCGGATTTGTGTGGATTTGGCAGGAAAAGAGCATGGATTTCAGGAGAATTTATTCCGGTTGCTTCAGGAAATCGATAAAACATACGGAATGGAAGATGCATTACGAACCATTTGCAGTATGTTGATACGGGCAAATAAAGCAGAAATCAGTTATCATGATTATTTTGCTCGGGGAATTGAACAAGGACTGAAATTAATAGGCATTTATGAATGTTATATTCGAAGTATGGACATGAAATCCTATGGACTGATTCCGGAATCTGTACTGCGATATCTGGTTTATAATAATACTCTGACAGAGTATGAACAGGCGTATGTATATGCCAATCTGATTAAGAATAAGAGTGTATATCCTACATTGTATGGGGAATTGGCAACTACCATTGAAAACTATATGGAAAGCCAGATTGTGAAAGGGATGATTCATGATTTCCTGTTGGTTATTTATAAGGAATTTTTAAAACCGGAACATGTGAATCCCAAGTATGCAGCAAGACTGACTAACATCATATTTAAGCGACGTCTGACCTGTAACAATCCGAACATAAAGGCGGTTATAGTGAACCATAAAGAATTATTAGAGGAGCAGCAGGTACCGGTTACAGATGGAATTGCATACATTGATATTGTTACGGATTCGGCGGTAATTACGCTGGTGGATACAAAGGGAAACCGATATACCAGTACGGTTCCGTATCGGTTGGAACGGCTGGTAGATGTTAATGCATATCTGGACACCTGCTATCGCTACCATCCATCTGATGCAAAGCTGCTGGCATATATTTACAGCCGTATGGATCATAAGCATCTACAGGATGCCAGAGATGTGAATCAGGCCAGAGATGTTCTGGAATGCAATGAAATCAGTTATGAAGTACGGCAGCAGGCATTAATTCAGATTATTGAATATTATCTGGAAAATTATGACGCGGATATCTTAGAGAAATATCTGTTGCAGGTTGATTTGGAATATCTGGATAAGTTACATAGTGCAGAAATTATATCCGGTTATATTATGAGAGGCATGAACCGTAAAGCATTTGAGGCTATTAAGCGTTTCGGTTACGGAGATGTAGAAATATCAAGACTTCTTCGTCTGGCATCTTATATTGTGACAGACACGGATATTTTAGGAGATGAGGCATTGACGTCCTTATGTGTATATCTGTATCAGAAAGGACAGTACAATGATCGAACCATTCAGTATCTGGTATTTCAGTATAAGGCAGATACGAAGGAACTGGCAAAACTATGGGAAACAGCCATGGTAGTGCTGGGAGAAGCCAGAGAACTGGAAGAGAATATCTTGGCACAGTTGATTTTTTCTGATAGCAATCTGGATAATGCCATGGATATTTTCCGGACCTATTATCAAGGCAGACACCGGGGAATGGTAACAAAGGCATTTTTGAAAAAGATGGCATATATGTATTTTATTCGGGAAGAATGGGTGCCAGATAGTGTATTTCATTATCTGATGCTGGAGATGGCAAATGGTGAGATACAGGATGATATCAGTCATGGCGCTGTTTTGTGGCATTTGTCAAAGAGTCTCCGGTTAAATGAGGAAGAAACTGCATATGTAGTGCGTACAGTAAAGCGGTTTTTAGATCGGGGAATTGTACTTCCGTTCTTTAAGATGTTTGTAGAAATTGTGGATTTGCCACAGGAGATTTTCTTGAAAACCTATCTGGTATATAAAGGGGAAGAACGGCAGAATGTAATTGTAAATTATAGTGTGGGAACCAGTGAGTTGCAAACCTTGGATTTTAAGCCATGTCGTATGGAAGAACGGCTGCCGGGGTATTATGTGCAGGAATTTGTTGTATTTCATGGAGAACAGTTATTATATCATTTTAGTGAAGAGTATACAGGACCTGTTACTTTGATTGAGAGTGACAGTATCCGAAGTGATGCTTATAGTCAGGAGGAACGGTCAAGCCGGTTTGAACGGATTAACCAGATGCTGATTCTACAGGAAATGCGGGATTCGGAAGCCTTGACAGAAGCTATGGAGCAGTATATGCGAAACAGCCATGTATTTGAGGAAGTCATGCGGATTTTATAAGGAATGCAGAGGTATTTATAATAGTAGTAATTCAATAACAGAAGGAGAACAGCATGCAGAAATTTTATCTTGGCATGGATGTCTGTGCAGAAAACACCCAGTTGAGCTTTTTCAATCAGCAGACAAAAGAGCCGGAGTCAATTTGTCAATTGAATACCGTAGATACGTATCTTCTTCCTAATGTGGCTTTTTTTGGAAATGAAACAAAGCGGTGGTACATCGGAAGTGAAGCATTAGAACATCGGTTTCATCAAAAAGGTACAATGCTGGAACAAGTAGTAGAAAAACTGGAATCTACAGAACGTATGATTTTTGAAGAAGAGACATATACCTATGAAGATGTACTTTTGGTGATTCTGAAAGGACATATTATGGAATTCTTAAACCGGTATGAAGATGCCCGGATTGAACGGTTGGTGGTAACGGTTTATCGATATTCCAATGCCTTGTTCCGGGTATTGCATATGCTTCAGGATGAATTAGGCTTATATCAGGATAAATTTTTTATTATTGGACACACCAGTGCATATCTGCATTTTATTTTTCAGCAACCGGAGAGTTTGCGGAATAATAGCGTGGGATTGTTTGATTATGGTCCGGAAGGCTTGGAATTTTACCGGGTAGATATTGCCAGACGTACCACTCCACAGATTGTTACGGTTATTCATAAGGATTATCGGGAACGGATGGGATTCTATCGGATTTATGATGATAAGAAAGAACTGGACCAGAAGTTTTTAGAGATCGTACAAGAGGTATTGAAGGAAACCTATATGTCGGCAGTTTATTTGACGGGTATTGGTTTTACTGAGCTTTGGGCAAATGCATCACAGAATGCATTGTGCAATGGCAGAAGGGTATTTGTTGGTCAGAATATTTATACCAAGGGTGCCTGCTATGCGGCCTATATTGGTTCTCATGTAATTAATCCAAGTAAATATATTGTGAATGCTGAGGATATGGTACATAGTGATGTAGGAATTCTCTGTGGTGATTCTGCCAATACCTTCCTTCCGATTGCAAGAGGCGGACGGGAATGGTATAACATGCGGGGAAAGATTTATGTCTGTTTAGATGATACCAACCGGGTGGAATTATTGTATAAAAATCATTATAATCAGGAAGCTATGCGGGAGGTAATTGAAATACACGGGTTGCCATCCCGTCCCAATAAAGCCACCAGACTATCTTTGGAAGTAGAGATGTATAGTGGAGTAAAGGGTGCAGTGGTTATCCGGGATGAAGGCTTTGGAAAGCTGTATCCTACTACGAATAAGATTTATCGGAAAGAATTTACGTTAGAAAGGTAGAAATTCATGGGAAGAATAATTCTATGTGAAGCAAGACAAGCTATAATTCCATATGTGTTTACCAATACAAAGGTAGAAGTATATTCCTATGAAGAGTTATGCTTTTATATTTATAACAATGTAGCGTTGCTAAATAGAGAGCAGTTTCAGGGAAAGATAGTTCAGTGGCTGAAGACAGAATTGGAAATGAATGCTCTGGCAGATAAGCTCATGGAGTTATTGGCAGCGGAAGCATCATTCATGGATATTCTGGTTGCCATTCTATCAGCAGGTACTTATTACGAAACAGCAGAAATCCGGCAGTTTATTGATAAACAGGAATTGGTGGCTTTGTTGCCGGAAGAAGAAAAACAGAAACTGAAGGCAGATAGCTTTTTGATGTATCGAAGATTTTTGAAAGCAATCTCTCTCTATGATGAGATTCTGCGTCAGAAGGATACCATTGAGGACCAAAGGTTCTTAGGAGACGTCTTACACAATAAAGGAGTGGCTCTGGCAAAGAACATGGAGCTGACAAAGGCAAAGCTTTGCTTTTTGGAAGCGTTTGAGAAGAATCATAAAAAGCCTTCGTTGGAGGCATATATTATGTTGCGTCTGTTGGAGGATTCTCCGGAAACCGTAGGGCAGGAAGCAACCACCTTTGGAATGGAGGAAGCAGATTTTGCCCGGCTGACCATGCAGATGGAGGATGCCGTAGAAGATTCGGAAAATACAGTTGTTTATACCAGATATCAGAAGGCATTATATAATAAAGACCATGGTGATTATGAAGCTTTCAATCAACGAATTGATATGCTTCTAAATCAATGGAAAGAGGAATTTAGAGAGCAGATTGTGTAAGCCTGCAGTATATGAAAATGGTATTAACAGGGAGAATAGAAAATGGGACTTTGGAAACGAATCACAGGGGTGTTTCAACGTACAAAAAAGGAAGAGAATACAGATTTGGAATCCATGGATGATTTGGAGCAGGCGGCGTTAGCAGAGGAATCGGAGCTATCCCATCATTTAAGCTTAATTGTGGATTTCACTTATGATATGGAGGACTTAAAGCGGGAATATGAGCTTGTGACCTCCTATTTTTCGGATATTCAAAAAATCGAACAGATGGCACCGGATCAGTTGCGGAAACTGGAGGATGATGCCAGAAAGATTCTGATGTTGGAAGAAAGTCGGAAAGAATTCCAACATACTCCCAAACGGATTTCCTCAGAGCGGTATAAATGCCTGATGCGTCTGGAAACAGAAGTACCCAAAGGCATAGAACGTATCCGGGAATTAGAAGATATGAGGGGGAAAATCAAACGGGATTTAGAGTACCTGGAAGGGGAAAAAGGAGCCTTGCAGTATGAAGAAAAAGAATTGCAAAGCAGACAGGGAACCATCCGAAACACGGCAGTGGTGATTGGATTGCTGACGGTATTAACAGTAATTATCCTTCTGTTTCTGAATCTCCAATATGGAATTGATTTAACTGTTATTGGTGCAGCTGTTGCAATTGTGGCGGTGATTATAGAGTTCTTTTTGTTTTTAGGATATAACCGTGCCAATTCCGACAGAGAGTTGTGTTATAAAAAGCATAATCGAGCCATTCAGTTACAGAATAAGGTTAAGATTAAATGGTTGAATAATACGAACCATTTAGATTTTTTATATGCCAAATATGAAGTAAACAGTGGAAAAGAATTGGAATATGACTGGGAGCAATACCGGCTGGCTGTGGAAGAAGAGGAACAGTATCAGAAGAATACCGGAGATTTACGGGTATATCAGGACGAGGTTCTAGAGAATTTAAGAAAAGCAGGAGTACGGGATGTGGATATCTGGCTGCAACAGATTCTTGCACTGGTAGATAAACGGGAAATGGTAGAGGTGAAGCATGCCTTAAATGTGCGGCGACAAAAACTTCGGGAGCAGATGAAACAAAATGAGGAAACCAGACAGAATAGTCTTGTCTGTGTCAAGGGAATCCTGACAGAGCATCCGGAATTAAAAGAGCAGGCAAAAGAGGTATTGACTTCTTATCATATTGCAGTATGACCAACAAATAGAAACTACTTGATTTTATCAGCACTTAGGGGTAGTATGAAACAGATAAAGTAAAATTCGAGAATCCTACATTTCAAGGAATTCTGATGATATATTAGGAGGAGAAAACATGCATAAGGAATTGGAAAAAACCTATAATCCCCAAGAGATTGAGGGACGTTTATACAAGAAATGGCTGGACAAGAAGTATTTTCATGCGGAGGTAGACCGCAGCAAGAAGCCATTTACCATTGTGATGCCGCCACCAAACATTACCGGTCAGCTTCACATGGGACATGCACTGGATAACACCATGCAGGATATTCTGATTCGTTTTAAGCGTATGCAGGGCTATAATGCATTGTGGCAGCCGGGAACGGACCATGCCGCAATCGCAACAGAGGTTAAGATTATTGAATCCTTAAAGCAGCAGGGAATTGAGAAAGAAGACTTGGGTAGAGATGGATTCCTGGAAAAGGCATGGGAATGGAAAGCGGAATATGGTGGAAGAATTGTAAACCAGTTAAAGCGGTTAGGTGTATCTGCGGACTGGGATAGAGAACGGTTCACCATGGACGAAGGAAATAATAAAGCGGTAACCGAAGTATTCTGTAATTTATATGAAAAGGGATACATTTATAAAGGCTCCCGTATCGGTAACTGGTGTCCGGTTTGTCAGACTTCTATTTCTGATGCAGAGGTTATTCATGAGGAACAGGAAGGACATTTCTGGCATATTAAGTATCCGATTGCAGGGGAAGAAGGTAAATTCGTTGAAATTGCCACTACTCGTCCGGAAACCCTGTTAGGTGATAGTGCAGTTGCTGTTCATCCGGAGGATGAGCGTTATAAAGATATTGTTGGCAAAATGGTAATTCTCCCAATTGTGAACAAGGAAATTCCAGTCATTGCCGATTCTTATGTTGATAAAGAATTTGGTACCGGTGTGGTTAAAATTACACCGGCACATGACCCAAACGATTTTGAAGTAGGCAAGCGTCATAATTTACCGGAAATCAATATCATGAATGATGATGCTACCATCAATGCCAACGGTGGGAAATATGAAGGTATGGACCGCTACGAAGCGAGAAAAGCCATTGTAAAAGAATTGGATGACTTAGGATTATTGGTTAAAGTGGAGCCACATCTTCATAATGTTGGTATTCATGACCGTTGTAAGACAACGGTAGAGCCATTGGTAAAGCCACAATGGTTTGTAAAAATGGATGAGATGGCAAAGCCGGCATTAGAGACAGTAAAGAATGGAGAATTGAAATTAGTACCGGATCGTATGGATAAGACGTACTATAACTGGTTAGAGAATATCCGTGACTGGTGCATCTCCAGACAGTTATGGTGGGGACACCGGATTCCGGCATACTATTGTCAGGATTGCGGAGAGGTAACGGTAAGTCGGGAATCGGTTTGTACCTGTCCAAAGTGTGGAAGCAAGAATATGAAGCAGGACGAGGATACCTTGGATACATGGTTCTCCTCTGCATTGTGGCCATTTTCAACTTTAGGCTGGCCGGAACAGACACCGGAGTTAGAGTATTTCTATCCAACGAATGTATTGGTAACCGGTTATGATATTATCTTCTTCTGGGTTATCCGTATGGTATTTTCCGGCTTGGAGCAGACCAAGCAGTTGCCATTTGACCATGTATTGTTCCATGGATTAGTACGGGATGATCAGGGTCGGAAGATGAGTAAATCCCTTGGAAATGGTATTGACCCATTAGAGGTGATTGATAAATATGGTGCTGACGCATTGCGTCTTACATTGATTACCGGTAATGCACCTGGTAATGATATGCGGTTCTACTGGGAGCGTGTAGAAGCAAGCCGGAATTTTGCAAATAAGATTTGGAATGCTTCCCGTTTCATTATGATGAATATGGAAAAAGCTGATACAGAAGCAGTAGACTTAAGTAAGCTGACACAGGCTGACCGTTGGATTCTTTCAAAAGTGAATGCATTGACAAAAGAAGTGACAGATAATTTAGAAAAGTACGAAATGGGTATTGCAGCTGATAAGCTGAATAACTTTATCTGGGAAGAATTCTGTGACTGGTATATTGAAATGGTAAAACCTCGTTTGTGGAATGATGAGGATGAGACCAAGGCAGCAGCTATTTGGACATTAAAGACTGTATTGATTCAGTCTTTGAAATTACTTCATCCATATATGCCATTTATTACAGAAGAAATCTTCTGTAACTTACAGGATGAAGAGGAATCCATTATGATTTCCAAGTGGCCGGAGTTCAAGGAGGATTGGAACTTTGCAGCTGATGAGGCAGCCGTTGACACCATTAAGGCAGCAGTACGTGGTATCCGGAATATCCGTACGGAAATGAATGTTGTACCAAGTAAGAAAGCAACGGTGTATGTGGTTTCAGAAAAACCAGAGATTCGTAAGATATTTGAAGACAGTAAGGTATTCTTTGCAACCTTAGGATATGCCAGTGAGGTATTTGTACAGGCTGATAAGACAGGTATCGCTGAAGATGCGGTTTCTGTATTGATTCATGATGCTGCTATGTATATGCCATTTGCTGAATTAGTGGATGTTGAGAAAGAAATTGAACGTCTGAAGAAAGAGCAAGGAAAACTGCAAGGCGAGATTAAACGTGCTCAGGGTATGTTGAGTAATCCGAAGTTCGTTGAGAAAGCACCGGAAGCAAAGATTGCAGAGGAAAAGGCAAAGTTGGAGAAATATACACAGATGCTGGCTCAGGTAGAGGAGCGTTTAGGACAGTTGAAATAAAGTTTGAGATTAATTTATGAATAATTCTTGGTTGTATAGAGAATAATGTGTATGTAACTAAAAGTTGCACTACATTAAAAAAGGAGGACATTCACATGTCTAACAACAATTATTCAAACGAGTCAAACAGCAAGAATTCTACTAACAATGCAAACAATAAGTCTTCAAACAAGACTTCAAATGCAAACAATGCAAATAACAAGTCTTCGAATAAGGCTTCAAACAGTAATCAGTCAACGAACGATTACGAGTAGGATACGCACACCTGTGAGATGCTCCGAATATCATAGAGTATAAGGAGCATTTGGTGGTGATGCGATGATGCCAACAATTGAGAATATTAATATCCGTCATATTATTCAAAAAGCAGTTGCCGAAAATGCAATTATCATAGATGTAAGAAGCCGGGAAGAATTTCGACAGGGACATATTCCTATGGCAATAAATGTGCCGGTGAGAGAAATTCAGAATGGTAAGGTGAATTTTCCAAGAGGAAGAACCTTGATTTTTTATTGTGATAGTGGTGCAAACAGTTTAAAAGCAGCCCGGATTTTGGCTGGATATGGATATAAGACAATCAATACAGTTGGTGGTATTCAACAGTATGATAAAGAATTAACAGTAAGCCGGCAGTAATGCCGGCTTATTGTATGGGATTTAGAGTTGACAGTTTTAGATAGGAAACGTACAATAAACTTGAGTTACTAGGCTGTCAGAAATGGAAATATAGGATAGTGATTTGAAACATAGAAAAACGTTGGGGAATAAAGATGAATCAGATAGAATTAATTGCACCATGTCATTTTGGTTTGGAATCTGTTTTAAAACGTGAGATTACAGATTTGGGATATGAGATTGTACAAGTAGAAGACGGAAGAGTTACATTTCGTGGGGATGCTATGGCCATTGCCAGAGCCAATATATTTATTCGCACCGCAGAGCGGATTATGGTAAAACTGGGAAGCTTTCCGGCAAAGACCTTTGACCAGTTGTTTGAAGCAACGAAAGCCTTGCCGTGGCAGGATTTTATTCCCAAAGATGGAAAGTTCTGGGTGTCTAAGGCGTCAACGAAAAATAGTGCTTTGTTTAGCGGCTCAGATATTCAGTCGATTGTAAAGAAAGCAATTGTAGAGAAACTTAAAACCATTTATCATGTAAACTGGTTTGAGGAGACCGGAGCAGAGTATCCGATTCGGGTGTTTATTAATAAAGATATTGTAAGTATTGGTATTGATACATCCGGGATTTCTTTGCATAAGCGGGGCTATCGGCAGCTGGTTGGAAAAGCTCCTATTTCAGAAACTCTGGCTTCTGCTTTGATTATGCTGACGCCATGGAACAAGGATCGGATATTAGTAGATCCTTTTTGTGGCAGTGGAACATTTCCGATTGAAGCAGCTATGATAGGTGCGAAGATTGCACCGGGAATGAATCGGACATTTACTGCACAGAAATGGAGCAATCTGACCCCACAGCAGAATTGGCTGGATGCAGTGGAAGAAGCAGAGGATATGATTTTGCGTGATGTGAAAATGAGTATTCAAGGCTATGATATTGATAATAGTATTGTAAAATGTGCCATGGAAAATGCGAAAGCTGCAGGTGTGGAGCAGCATATTCATTTTCAACAGAGAAGTGTAGCAGAACTTAGTCATCCGAAAAAGTATGGATTTATCATTACAAATCCACCATACGGAGAACGTTTGGAAGAAAAGGAAGAATTACCGGATTTATACCGGATGATTGCCGGAAGCTTTGATAAGTTAGATACTTGGTCCAAATATATTATCACATCCTATGAAGATGCTGAGAAATATTTGGGAAAAAAGGCAGATAAAAACCGGAAGATTTATAATGGAATGATTAAAGCATACTTTTATCAATACATGGGTCCCAGACCTCCGAAGCAGATTCGGACAGAAGAAAATAAGGAGAGATAACATTGAAGAAAAATATTGGTATCATTATGATACTGGTCTGTATTATTTTAATAGTGTTGACCCTTACCAATCATTCTGAGGTGCAGGTAGTCAGAAGGGATGAGGACCGATCCTATGCAAATCAGTTTTTAAGCGATCTGGCAGACATGAATAATAAGAAGGGGATTACCATTGCAGTTGGTGAAGAAACCTTGTCCTTTGCTGAAGAAAAACCGTTCTTAAGTGCGAAAGGAAGCTTAATGTTTCCGGTGAATCAATTAACGGATACCTTTAATTGTTCTACACAGATTTATGAAAATGGAAATATTCTGATTGAGAAAGGCGTGAATTCCATCAGCCTTTATATCAACAGTGCATCAGCCAGAATAAATGGAACTACAGTAGAATTATCGGATAAGGTGCAATTCTCAGATGATTATTTATATGTACCTTTGGAAGATATTGCCCAATATATAAATTATGATTTTTCCATGGATTATAAGGATGCTTCTGTTATGCTGTCACAAATAGCAGAAGAGGTAGAGCTGCCTTCTCGATATGACATGCGGGAATTGGATCGGGTTTCACCGGTGCGGGATCAAGGTGCATATGGAACCTGTTGGGCATTTGCGTCACTGGCAGCCTTAGAAACAACACTGACCCCGAAAGAACAACTGATTTTTTCGCCGGACCACATGAGCTTGTGTAATAGCTTTAGCCTGGGGCAGAATGAGGGTGGCGAATATACCATGGCAATTGCCTATCTTGCAAGCTGGCAGGGACCGGTATATGAAAGTGATGATCCTTATGGGGATGGGGAGACGGATGAGACCCTGAAAGCACGTAAGCATCTGGAAGAAGCATTGATTTTGGATTCCAAGGATTATACAGTGATTAAAGAAGCCATTTATAAATATGGAGCAGTCGAAACATCCATTTATACCCAGATGACCACGGCTGACAGTTGGTCCAAGTATTATAACCGGGAGCGGGCAACTTACTATTATAATGTAGAGGCTCCATGTAATCATGATATTATTATAGTTGGCTGGGATGATAATTTTCCAAAGGAATACTTTACCATTCCACCGGAAGAGGATGGTGCATTCATCTGTAAGAACAGTTGGGGTACCGAATTTGGAGAAGAAGGATATTTCTATGTGTCTTATGAAGATGCTAATATCGGAACCACCAATGTAGTATATTCAAAATTAGGTGGGGTCGATAATTTTGATAATATTTATCAATCAGATCTGTTAGGATGGACCGGACAACTGGGATATAATCGGGAATCTGCATATTTTGCAAATGTTTATACAGCAGGCGAGGATGAAGAGTTGGCGGCGGTTTCCTTTTATGCAACAGGACCGGATACCAGTTATAAAGTATATCTGGTAAAGAATTTTGAAGATGCAGAAAGTTTAAATAACCGGATTCTATTGAAGGAAGGAACCTTTCAATCCACAGGATACTATACGGTTCGAATGGATAATCCGGTCTCTTTACCGGATAATGAAAAGTTTGCAATTGTAGTTTATATTTATACACCGGGTTCCATTCATCCCGTTGCCATTGAATATGATGCAGATGAACGGACGAAGGAATTTGATATTACAGACGGAGAAGGGTATATCAGTCTTTATGGAAATAAATGGGTAAGGACCGAGGAGCAGCAGGAATGTAATCTGTGCTTGAAGGCATTTACAAATGAAAGGAGATAAGAAGATGAAGCGTTTGATTTTTGCTACCGGTAATCAGGATAAGTTAAGGGAGATTCGGGCAATTATGGAGGGATTGGATTATGAGATTCTTTCTATGAAGGAAGCCGGAATTGATATTGAAATAGAAGAAAATGGAACTACATTTCAGGAAAATGCCTTGATTAAGGCAAGGGCAATCAATCAGATTTGCCATGAATTAGTATTAGCGGATGATTCCGGTTTGGAAGTGGATTATATGGATAAGCAGCCGGGAGTATTCTCTCATCGGTTCGGTGGAGAAGATACACCATATTCCATTAAGAATCAGATGATTATTGACCGTCTTGCCGGAGTACCGGATGAAAAGAGAACTGCACGATTTGTCTGTGCCATTGCAGCCGTATTTCCGGATGGAACGGAACTTGTGAAGGAAGCAACTATGGAGGGAATCATTGGATATCAGGAAGCAGGAGCCAATGGATTTGGCTATGACCCAATTTTTTATCTGCCGGAGTATGGATGTACCAGTGCGGAACTGTCACCGGAGGATAAGAATGCCATTAGTCATCGGGGAAAGGCTCTGCGACTGATGAGAGAGGAATTAGAAAAACAGAATTCCTAAAATAGTATGACGGCGAGTTAGGGAGGACAGGATGCGAATCTTGATTGTCAGTGATTCTCATGGGAGAAATGATTATGTAAAACAAGCAGTGGAGCAGACACAGAAAGGAGGAGCCATTGATGCATTGATACATCTGGGAGATGTGGAGGATGACGTAGAGGAACTTCGCTCCTTTGTGGACTGCCCGTCTTATATTGTGACAGGCAATAATGATTATGGTCTGGGACTGCCGGATCATCTGAATCTGGAATTGTGTGGAAAGAAAATATTCCTCACTCATGGACACAGATATGGTGTAAATTATGATTTGAAGCGTCTGGGTTTGTTCGGAACCATGAATCAGATGGATATTGTTATGTATGGACATACCCATTATCCTCATTTAGACCGGGGGGACGATATTATCTTGTTGAATCCGGGAAGTCTGGCATTTCCAAGACAGGAGGGAAGAGCCAGAACTTTTATGCTTATGGAGTTGGACGAGCAGGGCAATATGGAATTCCATTGGCAGGAGCTTGAGGAAGGAAAAAAGAAAAAGCAGAGCTGGTTAGACAGATTATTTGAATAAAAATCAATGTAAGTAACAGACAATCATTTGTTACAATTCAGTACAGATACAGGAGTGGCACAATGAAAAAAGGTAATGAATATGAAGTAGTGATAACCGGATATGAGTTTCCAAATAAAGGCATTACATATGTGGATGACCGAAAAGTAACAGTAAAGGGTGCCTTTCCGGGGCAGAAGGTACGGATTCGGATTACCAAGGCGAAGAATGGCAAAGGGGAAGGCAGATTATTAGAGGTGCTGGAAAAGTCCGGTGACGAAACGGCAACACCGATGTGTACTCATTTTGGACAATGTGGTGGTTGTACCTATCAGACTTATACCTATGAAAAGCAATTAGAAATCAAGGAACGACAGGTGCATGACTTGTTAGACAGCGTTTGTAAGGATACTATTAGCCGGAATTATACTTGGGAAGGAATTATCGGAAGTCCGGTTGCGGAAGGCTACCGTAACAAAATGGAGTTTTCCTTTGGAGATGAGTATAAGGACGGACCTCTTGCACTGGGGCTTCATCGTAAGGGCAGCTTTTATGATTTAATTACCATGGAAGATTGTAAAATTGTAGATTCAGATTATAACCGGATTGTGGCTTGCACCTTGCAGCATTTTGCGGAACGAAAGATACCTTATTTCAAGAAGATGAGCCATGAAGGAAGTCTTCGCCATCTGGTGGTACGGCAGACAGCCAAGAGCAAGGATATTTTGATTAATCTGGTGGTCAGCAGTCAGGTGGGA
>CAMEWU010000024.1 GCA_945946715.1 uncultured Clostridium sp.
TGAATCCCCTGCTCTTTCGCTGCTTCAATCGTCTTTCTGGCATCCTCATACTGTCGGTATATACAAAATACTTTTACTGCAAGCAGATATGGTTTGTAATACTTAGGATAGATATGTATGGCATTATAGTAATCATTTACTACATTCTGTCCATCCTGCAATTCAAAATATGCCTGTTGCCGCCGCAGATATGCGGGATAATATCCCGGATCCTGTGCAATCATTTCACTACATATATCTACACATCGTTTATAATTTTCATTGTCCGAATATAACAATGCCAGACGGTCCATAAAAGAAATCCGAACAGACAAATCCTGTTCCAGACGGATTCCCTCCTCCAAATACTGTCTTGCCGGTTCATACTCTTTCAAATTCTGATATGCTACGCCAATAGCAGACTTGATAAATCCTTCTCTTGCCTGACGTTTTCTATACTTTTCTGTTCCGTCATCTACCAGACGTTTCCTGCTTTCATCCCACTTTTGCAAATACTCTATGGCTTCTTTGTATTTCTCTAAACCAAGCAGACAACGTCCCTTCATATTCACATAATCGTAATATTCCGGGTCCTCCGGCGTCAATTCCAGCTGATCTAATTCCGCGATTGTTTCTTCAAACTGTTCATTCTGAAACATACACCAGCATGCTTCTACGGCATGCTTTTTATTCTCCGGTTCTTTTGCTGCCAAATCGTGGTAATAATCTGCCAATGGAACATTTACTTCCCGCATAAGATTCAGGACCGTATCATCCCTTCCATTTATCTCCAGCAAATCCATAATTAATTCCTTTGCTTTTAGATAATCCTGAACCTTAATATAATATTCTGCAATACCTACCCGTGCAGTATAATGCTCCGGCAGGCATTCCATAACATGCTTCCAACAGGTATATGCTTTTTCCCAGTTTTCTACAGCCCAAAAAGCTCTGCCTCCCCAATATCCTATGTACACGTCATCCGGATATGCTTCTAACAAAGACTCACTGAGTTCTACTGCTTTTTCCTGCTGTTCCTCATGGAGATATAACCGAATTCGTTCCACATCCTCATATGGATGATATACCTCGAAGGCTTTTAAATCCTCCAGAAGCTGCCACTGTCCGTCAAAGGATTCCCGGTCAATATTCGTTTTTATCCTTAAATAAGCTACAATATAGGAATCCAACTGAATTTCAGCTTCATCCAGCCCCCGGACTTCTAACAAATCATAAGCCAGAAAGTTCTGATTTTCAATCTGATACTGAACATAGTCCAGAAAATCCCGGGGGAATAACTCTTCCAGCTCCTGCTTATCCGCAATAATATTGAATTCTTTATCAATTAATTTCCAGATTTCCTGACTAATATATACATGGCTCATCAAATACGCCAGAAATCGTTCCCGTACTTCTAAAGCAGTATCCAATGCAACACATACCGGATCATTAAATAATTCTTTCCACAATTCCGAATTATTTCTGGTATTTGCATACCAGTAAACATCATTTACCTTATCCAACCATAAATCAATTTCATCTTTTGGCTGTTTTTCCACTTCTTCCACTGTTTCCGGCATTTTTGCCATCTGAAGTGCAGTTTCATACGCCTCCCGTAAACGTTTAAATCCCTCGGGATCATCTTCCGGATTTACTTCTCGCAGTAGTTCATGGTAACGATTTTTTAATTGTTCTTCCTCTTTTGTCGGCTCTATCCCCAGAACCTTCCAGACTACTACTTCTTCCATTTCATTACTCCCTTTCTTGTTTTCTTCGATTCCATATCCTACTATGCCTTTTAGAATATCACATTTTTTTATATCTGTCGAACGTTGCTAACATATTTCCCCCAAAAACTCCTATTCCATCGTGCTACACCTATCCATAAAACGGAGGTGTGATTATGAAACGATTAAAACTAATAACCAGCATTCTGATTCTGGGTCTACTCTTATTAAGTGGTCCGGCATCATCCTATCAGACTTCTTTTAAAGAAACATCTGTGACTGCTCTGCCTGTAACTGCCGGTTCCGTTCCGATTGTCTCCCAGACTACACAACTTACATTTCATCCGAATTATCCCATTCATTTTATTGGGGATTCCCGCATGGTAGGTATGGAATCTGCTTTACAATACTATGGTTATTCTTTGGACAACCATAGTTTTAGTGCCGAAATTGGCAAAGGGTATTTCTGGCTGACCCAGCAGGATTATCTTACAACTCTTTCTCCATCCATACTAATAATTAATTTGGGGGTAAATGATTTAGGCAACATCGCCCGTTATCAGTCATTATATGAAACTTATGCCAAAACTTGTTGGAAAGATTGTCCCATTTATATCGTTTCCGTCAATCCCTGCTGTTCTCCTTGTACCAGTGTATCCAATCAGCAGATAGAAGCTTTTAACACCTCCATGCAACAGTGGATTCAAACGTATAATGAAGAAAATGCCTCAGCTACTACTGAGACATTCCCCATTCACTATATTGATACCTATCATTTATTGCAGTCAGAAGGGTATTCCAGCTCTGACGGCTTGCACTATTCTGCCACTACTTATGAACACATTTATAACTATATTCTGGATTGCATCCAAGAACCAATTGGAGACGGAACCGGCAGTTATACCGTCTCTTCCTGTGGAAATTTCATGTCCCAGGTTCTACGCACGGTATCCAGCACCCGCATCAAAAACAAAGTATCCGCATGAGTCATCTGCGGGCATTCCAATTTCTTTCCCTGAATAGCATGGATACATGCCTGCACTTCATATTCCAAGCCACTAATCTGTTCCGGACGTTCTACCGTCTCAATTAAACCGCCCTTTGTATCAAATATCTGATAACGAGCATAATTGTTAATATCTTCTACCAGTATATATCCTTCTGTTCCATATATTTTTCCCTGTTTATCCGTATTTGAAAGCATGGTTGTATACAGGCTTGCCATGGCACCATTCATATAAACCAGATTCACTGCTTCCTGGGCATCCACACCGGAATTCATCCGTACCATGGACGTAGAAATATTATCAATTTCTTTTCCTAAAATCTGTAATGCAAAAGTAATTGGATAAACTCCAATATCCAACAATGCACCGCCTCCCATATCCAGACGGTTCACCCGTTCCTTTTCTTTTAAATCATATCCGATATCTGCGGTTACGGAGGTCACTTCGCCAATTCTTCCCTGCTCTAAATCCTTCTGTAATCGAACCATTAAAGGCATAAAGCGTACCCACATCGCTTCGCATAAAAATACCTGATGCATCTCTGCCAAATCAATCAATGCCTGTGCCTGTCTTTCATTTAAGGCAAATGGTTTTTCCAATAGCACCGGTTTTCCATGCCGGATACAAGCTCTTGCTTGCTCATAATGAAGATGATTGGGTGTTGCGATATAGATTAGCTGTACTGCCTCATCCTCCATCAGTGCTTCGTAACTGCCATAATAAGTGGTTGCACCGTATTTTTCTGCAAAAGCCTTTGCATTCTCTTCCTCTCTGGATGCTACAGCATATAATTCTGCTTCCTTCATCTGCCGAATGGTCTCCGCCATCCGCCCTGCCATTACTCCTGCTCCGATGATTCCGATTTTAAATGCCATATTATTTCCTCCTTACATGTATCTGTCATAATTGAACCCTATGCTCCTGCCATCTGTGTTCCTTTTCCACCTGTATACAATTGATAATACTTACCTTGCTCCTGTAACAGCTCTTCATGATTGCCCCGCTCGATAATTCTTCCCTGCTCCAATACCATGATGCAATCACTATTCTGAATCGTAGATAACCGATGGGCAATGACAAAGGTGGTACGTCCTTTCATCAGCTTATCCATTCCATCCTGTACCAGTTTCTCAGTCCGGGTGTCAATGGAGCTGGTTGCTTCATCCAAAATCAATACCGGTGGGTCGGCAATTGCTGCCCGCGCAATAGAAAGCAACTGGCGTTGTCCCTGACTTAAGTTAGCTCCGTCGCCCGTTAAAATAGTATCATAGCCCTGTGGCAATCGACGGATAAATCCATCCGCGTTGGCCAGCTTTGCTGCCGCAATAACCTCTTCATCCGTTGCATCCAGCCTTCCATATCGGATATTTTCCCGGACTGTCATGGTAAATAAATGGGTATCCTGTAATACAATTCCTAAGGACCGTCGCAAATCTGCCTTCTTTATCTTATTAATATTAATTCCATCATAACGAATCTTTCCATCCTGAATATCATAAAAACGATTAATCAGATTGGTTATGGTAGTCTTTCCCGCTCCGGTAGAACCTACAAAGGCAAGCTTTTGTCCCGGTTGGGCAAATAGACTAACATTATGAAGAACAATCTTCTCATCATTATACCCGAAATCTACATCATCGAAAACCACATCTCCTTTTAACTCAACATAAGTAGTTTTATCACCATTTTGATGCTTATGTTCCCATGCCCAAAGACCGGTACGTTCTTTACAAGGAACCAGTGCTCCATTTTCCCTTTTTGCATTCACTAAGGTAACATAACCATCATCTACTTCCGGTTCTTCATCTAACAAATGAAAGATTCGCTCTGCTCCTGCCAATGCCATAATAATAGAATTCATCTGCATACTTACCTGATTAATCGGCATATTAAAGTTCTTATTAAAGGTTAGAAATGTTGCCAAACTTCCCAGCGTAAAACCGCCCACATTTCCAATAGCAAGAATTGCACCGACAATCGCACAAAGTACATAACTGATATTTCCAAGCTGAGCACAAATCGGGCCAATGATATTGGAGAACTTATTTGCCTGATAGGCACTGTTAAATAACTGATCATTCAACTTATTGAATTGCTCCATATTCTCTTCTTCATGGCAAAATACCTTAACAACCTTCTGCCCTTCCATCATTTCTTCGATATAACCATTCAAGGCACCAATATCTTTTTGCTGTGCCATGAAGTATTTTGCTGAATGTCCACCCATTCTCTGGGTAAACATTAACATAACACCCACCATGGCAAAGGTCAAAAGGCTTAGTGGCACATTCAAAACCAGCATGCAAATCGCAGTACTTACAATGGTAATTGCACTGGAAAAAAGCTGTGGCATCGACTGACTAATCATCTGTCGCAGTGTATCCGTATCATTGGTATACATGGACATAATATCGCCATGAGCATGGGTATCAAAGTATTTAATTGGCAACCGTTCCATCTTTTGAAACATTTCATCTCGAAATACCTTTAGGGTTCCCTGGGTAATATTTACCATAATGCGGTTATATGCATATGCTGCAAGAACACCAACTGCATAGAAACATGCCACCCGTAGAATTTCCATTAACAATGGTTGAAAATCCGGAACGCTTGCTTGTGTTAACGGCTTCACAAAATCATCAATCAGCGTCTTCATGAACATGGTTCCCTGCACATTTGCAAAGGTACTGATTATGATACAAATAGCAACGATTATAATCTGAACACCAAAATGTTTCATCAGAATTCCAAATAACCGGCTCAGCAGTTTTCCCATATTTTTTGGAGCTTTTGCATTCATTCTCATAGCCTTTTCCTCCTAATTCATTCCTTCATCAAAGTCACCGTTCCCCATGGTCTGTGATTCGTAGACTTCTCGATAAATCTCATTGCTTCGTACTAATTCTTCATGGGTACCTACTGCTTGCAGTGTTCCTTCATGCATCACCAGAATTCTATCTGCATTCTGTACACTGGAAATTCTTTGCGCGATAATTATCTTTGTGGTATTCGGTATCTCTTCCGCAAATGCTTTTCGAATCCGGGCATCTGTTGCCGTATCTACTGCACTGGTAGAATCATCCAAAATCAGAATCTTTGGTTTCTTTAATAAAGCTCTGGCAATGCAAAGACGCTGTTTCTGTCCTCCGGATACATTCGAACCTCCCTGCTCAATATAAGTATCATAACCCTGTGGCATTTTCTCGATAAACTCATCTGCACAAGCTAATTTACAAGCCCGTTTACATTCTTCCTCTGTTGCTTCTTTATCACCCCAACGAAGATTTTCATAAATAGTTCCACTAAATAACGTATTTTTCTGTAACACAACAGACACTTGATTTCGCAGAGTTTCCAAATCATATTCTTTTACATTTCTTCCACCTACCAATACCTCTCCTTCCGTAGTGTCATATAAGCGGCTGATTAAATTTACAAGACTGGATTTTGCACTACCGGTTCCACCGATGATACCAATGGTTTCTCCGGATTTAATAAATAAGTTAACATTCTTTAATACATCATCTTCAGCATCTTTATTATAACGGAAACTTACATTCTTAAATTCAATACTTCCGTTCTCAACCTCCATAACCGGTTCTTCCGGGTTCTGGATATCACTGGTTTCCTGAATCACTTCCGCAATACGTTCTGCACTGGCTATACTCATGGTAATCATAACAAACACCATGGATAACATCATCAGGCTCATTAAGATGTTCATGCAATAGGTTAAGAGGCTCATTAAATCTCCGGTTGTCAAATTACCAGCAGTTATCATATGAGCACCTACCCAGCTTATAATTAATATACATGTATATACCGTAATATTCATTACCGGCATATTAAATGCCAGAATACTTTCCGCTTTCACAAACATGTTATATACCTTAGCACTTGCCTGGGCAAATTTATTCGTTTCGTATTCTTCCCGAACATATGCTTTCACTACTCGAATTGCCGATACATTTTCCTGTACACTGGCATTCAAATCATCATATTTCTGAAACACCACATGAAAATATTTATTTGCCTTTGAAATAATAAAGAATAATATCCCCCCCAGGAAGATAACAGCAATCAAATAAATAGTTGCAATTCGGGGATTTATTATAAATGTCGCTATCATAGCACAAAGCATACTGGCCGGTGCCCGGACTCCCATTCGCAATGTCATCATATATGCATTCTGAAGGTTGGTAACATCCGTTGTCAAACGGGTCACCAAGCCGGCAGTACTATATTTATCAATATTCGCAAAAGAGAAGGTCTGAATATTCTCAAACATTGCTTTCCGTAAATTACGGGCAAATCCGGCAGAAGCATAAGCCCCATACTTACCGCCCATGATTCCGGCAAATAATCCCAAAGCAGCAATTACTACCATGCAGACTCCCACCTTACAAATATATTGAATATCTCCTCCCGGCACTTCCACACCATTATTAATAATTGCTGCCATCATAAGTGGAATAATGGTTTCCATAATTACTTCCAGCAGCATAAAGCATGGCGTAGCAATGGTGGCTTTTTTATATTCTTTTATTTGTCTGAACAATGTCCTTAACATTCCTTAACCTCCTGCTCGAATACCTTCTCTTTCATTCCATATATTCTATCACTGTTTAGTTTCATTAGATTCTCACTCATTTTTCCCATAAGAGAATAGAATTGCTGTATTTCTTCTTTGCTCAAATTACTCCTTAGCTGATCCTCCATAAAATTAATTTTCTTATCTATTCTTTCATTTAATGATTTTCCTTTCTCGGTCAGCATCAGCTTTTTTAATCTGGCATCATGTTCCACACTGCAGCGCATAATAAGTCCGCTTTTTTCCATACTCTGAAGGGTTTGGGTCACTGTGGAACGGCCTAAATAAAATGATTCCTCAATATCCTTCTGAAAGATATCTCTTTCATTTCCTTCCAAGTATATAAAATGTAAAATCCGGCTCTGGGCTCCACTGATTCCCTCGGATTCTGCTGCCTGATGAAGATAATGCTTCACCTGATTGGATAATATGATAACTTCTCGTCCTAAATGATCAACATGTTCCATATATAATTACCTCACAAAACAATAATAGTTCGCATACGAATAATTCGTATACGAACTATATAATATCACATATTATTAAATTGTCAACGGATATCCATCATTTTCTTTATTCTAAATGCAACCCATTCCACAGATGATAATAAATGCCCTTTTCATGAAGCAATTCATCATGGGTTCCCTCTTCTTCAATTCCTTCCTTACCAAGCACCAGAATTCGGTCAGCATTCTGAATGGTTGTCAATCGATGAGCAATTGTTAACGTCGTTCGTCCCTTTGCCAGTTGTTCCAGACTTTCCCCCACTAACAACTCGCTTTCATTATCCAGAGCACTGGTTGCTTCATCCAGAATCAGGATCTTGGGATTCTTTAAAAACACTCTGGCAATGGAAATCCGCTGCTTTTGCCCACCGGAAAGCTTTACTCCACGTTCTCCGATATAGGTATCATATTTATCTTTCAAATCCTGGATAAACGAATCTGCACCTGCCAGCCTTGCTGCCTGCTCAATCTCTTCTCTTGTGGCATCCGGCTTTCCGTATGCAATATTCTCTGCAACAGAACCGCTAAATAAGAATACATCCTGCTGAACAATTCCAATCGCCTCCCTCAGACTTTTTAAAGTAACCTGACGAATATTCTGTCCGTCAATAAAAATATCGCCTGCTGTCACATCATAGAATCGGGGAATCAGATTACAAAGTGTGGTTTTTCCTCCACCGGAAGGACCTACCAAAGCCACCTTTTCACCGGAATGAATCTGAAGATTTACATGTCTCAGTACTCTGTTATGATCATCCGGATATTCAAAGCTTACATCTTTTAATTCAATTTGTCCCTTTGTCACCTTAAGTGCCTCTGCATCTTCTGCATCACTGATTTCAATTGGGGCATCCATGATTTCATAAAACCGCTCAATACCTGTCATTCCCCTTTGAAATTGCTCTGCAAACTCTACAATTCTTCGAATAGTTGCAATCAAAGTGGATACATATAACATATATGCCACCAAGTCTCCGGCTGCTATTTTCCCATAAACCAGAAATAATCCCCCGGCCAAAATGACAACCAGATACATTAATCCATCAAACAAACGGGTAGAGGTCTGAAATAAGGCCATATACTGATAGGTCTTTTTCTTTATTTTTTGAAAGGTCTGGTTCCCTTTTTCAAACTTCTCATTTTCCAATTCTTCCGCAGCAAATGCCTTCACCACCCGTTCTCCAAGCAAGCTATCTTCAATCTGTGCATTTAATTCACCAATTTGATACCGTTGTTTCCGAAATGCATCTCTCTGCTTTCGATTTAATGCAATGGATACCACCATCATAAGTGGTACGCAAGCAAAGACAATCAGCGTCAATGATACACTGGAGCGACAAAGAATCACAAAAGATACGATTATTTTTATGGTAGCAATAAAAAATTCTTCCGGACAGTGATGGGCAAATTCCGTTACATCAAATAAATCATTGGTAATCCGCCCCATAATTTGGCCTACTTTATTATTTGCATAATAAGTATATCCTAACCGTTGTAAGTGTTCAAAGGCATCCCGACGCATATCCGTTTCAATATAAACACCCATAACATGACCGGTATTCGCCATATAGTAATTAGCAGCTGCATCAATCATCCGAAGAACCAGATAGAGTACTGCCAGCTTTAAAACCATCTCCACTGTTAAGACAACCGCAGGTTCTGTCGCTGCGGTTGTTAAATAACTTACTATTAATGGCAACACCATGTCACACACTGTGGTCAATGCTGCACAACATAAATCTAAAAATAGGATTTTCTTATATCGCAATAAATAGGGCATAAAACGTCTAAGCATACTTTCACCTCTGCTGTCTTTTCTCTATCCACCACCTCTGTCAAGAAAAAGGCAGGGACATTCTATTTCTCTATGTAATCTTCCATATCAATGATTTCCTGGGACATTTCATTTAAAATCTTTTTTGTATAAATTGCCTGAATCAAATCTTGTATACCATTAATTAAAAATGCCATTCCTAATACAAACATAAATGCTTTACTGATTCCGAAGGGATTTACAATTAACAGAATACCCAAAGCAATACCGATTAATGCAACCATCAGCAATATCCACCAGCCTTTTACTTCCTGCTTTTTGGCTTCAACCACTACTTTTATTTTTAATACAGCCTCTATCAGTATATAGATTCCGATAATTACAGAAAGAAAAGTCATTACCCAGCCCGGATGTGCAAACAATAAGACACCCACCACCAGGCTGACAATACTGATAAGTAACGTCATAGGAGATGTCCGGCTCCAAATATAACCTATCAACTGTATTACTCCTATGATACATAAAATAGTACCCAGAATCCAACCAAGCATGTTCACCATTGTCTCAGAAAAAATCATGAATACCAGACCGGTAATACATAATAGAACGGACGATATCACCAAATTATTTCTTGCCGTTTGAATTGATTTATCAACTTTCATCTATGATTACCTCCTATTAGAATTTCTTATCATGTTTCCACTAAGATATTATCCCGGCTATTGCACCGCCAATCCAAAGCAAAACAGCAAGCACAAGGGATACCAGTACGAACCAGTTTATTTCTTCCTTCCATCGAAGTGCCAGAACCAGAACATCTCCGATTACCGCAACGATTAGAAAAGCCGGATGGAAAACCCACGCATATTTCCCCATAAACAGTTGAAACAACATTATGGTAAAGATACCTACCAAAACAAAAGACACAATACTTTCTATAATATGAAAAGCTTTCTTATGCTTAATTTCAGATGGATACACCACAGGAATCGCCATGGAAAATGCTACAATATAAAGCAACGTCAGTATCCGTACTCCCGGCTTCTGAAAATTCTGTACCATTACCCGTAGAATCATGGCTGCAATCAAAACACCATATGCCCCAAACTGCAAGCCCGGTATGGAGTATTCTGTATGTACCATGCCGGATAACAACATACAACCTATGGATCCACATAACAGCAGCGTCGATACAGTAGCATAGTTCATCATTGCCTCTAAGCCACTTATTGTTGCAGCCTGTGGCAGCCGAAGTACCTGAATTACCAACAATACAATTGTTCCAACAAAAGATACCAGACAAAGTCCTGCCATATACTTATGAAGTCCATCTGCCAGTAAAACTTTTTTCTTTCCTGCCCGAACCAGACTTTGTATCCGTTCTGCTGCCAAAATCAGAAAATACAATCCAATTAAAATATTTGCACTAATGCCTGCAAACAAAATCATTTTTTCGCCCATATGCGTCGCCTCCGTTTCAATTTTTCAATTACTTCCTATTTTACACCGGTGGTTCCAAATCCTCCCCGGTCAGTCCCTGTCAGTTCTTCCACCTCTTCAAAGGTAATCTGTGGCTGATGCTTTTCAATTCGAAATTGACAGATTCTATCATTTACTTCAATTACCGTATCCCGCATCGCCAAAGCCGGAAACCGATACCAGTCGTTAGGACCGCAATAGGTTTCATCAATAATACCCATAGAATTCGCCTGCAAGATACCAAAATTCTTAAAGGTACTGCTCCGTGGAACAATATGTGCTTCATATCCAGGGGGCAGTTCAATAGCAACACCTAAGTGGATTAATTTAAAATCTCCTGCTTTCATCTCTACTCGCTCTGCCGCCCGTAAATCAATCCAGTCTGATTTTCCATCAATATATTCCAGTCGAATAATTTCATCATTCAAATATTTAATTTTTAATGTTACCTGTTCCATAATTTCCTCCACAAATTTCAGACATTCCTTTGCTTCTTCCGTTGTTTTCATTAAATCAACCAGATGCTTCTATATGTACTTTATACTAGCACAGTGGCACCCTTTCGTCCACTCTTTTCCCTTTTCGACATTTTATAGTCTTCCGATTTCCAACCACAATTTCATATGTTATAATAGGATTATTGAACCAATGTCAAAGGAGGTTGCCATGATTACCATTAGTACCTGTATGATTGTCAAAAATGAAGAACGGCTTCTTGCCCGTTGTCTGGACTGTGTAAAAGCTTTTTCAGATGAAATCATTATCGTAGATACCGGTTCTACAGACCGCACGAAAGAAATTGCCGCTCAATACACCAGTTGTATCTATGACTTTCCTTGGATAAATGATTTTTCTGCTGCCAGAAATTTTTCTTTTTCCAAAGCCACAAAGGATTACATCTACATAGCAGATGCGGATGAAGTTATTGATACCGAAAACATTCATCAGATTTTAGAATTGAAAAAGATTCTGTTGCCGGAAATCGACATTGTACAGATGTACTACACCAATCAGCTTGAATTCGGAACTACCTATAATTATGACAAGGAATATCGTCCAAAATTAATCAAGCGTCTGCGGGAATTCTATTGGCAGGACCCACTTCATGAAACCTTACGCCTGGAGCCTGTTATTTATGACAGTGATATTGCTATTATACATAAGCCTCACGAAAGCCACAGTTCCCGGGATTTTGCTAATTTGCAGAAGATGATTCAGTCCGGAACCGCTTTGTCTTCTAAATTAAATATTATGTATGCAAAAGAATTATTTATTGCCGGTACCGATGCAGATTTCATAACTGCCAAAGACTATTTTCTATCTCTATCCAACGGAATTTTAAAAGAAGATGAATGTAGGGCAGTACAATGTGTATTAGTAAAATGCGGAGTGATTGAGTCAAATCCCCACCTGATTCTGGGAGCTGCCCTAAAAAACATGGCTAACGGAAATGGAAGTGCAGAAATCTGCACCTGCTTAGGCTCCTATTATGAAGCCTGCAAAGAATATCAGGAGGCTATCCTTTGGTATTATAACGCAGCTTACGAAACCCAGTGTGAATTATCCCTTCGCTATGGACAGGAACTGCCACTGGAAGGTCTGATACGTTGCTATGAACAATTGGGAGACAACCATCAAGCAAACTATTATAAAGAGGAGTTAGATAACAGAAGGTCTGGGAATTAAATTTCCCAGACCCATGTATTTTCAGCATCATTTCTGCCCTTAAATGTCATTTCCGGATTCTTTACAATTACTTTTGTATCTGCCGCTACCGACTGGGTAATAAATGCATTACCACCAATAACCGTACCTCTTCCAATGATTGTATCACCACCCAATATGGTTGAACCGGAATAAATGGTTACATGATCTTCTATGGTTGGATGCCGTTTTACTCCGGCCAACTGCTGTCCCATACGAGTGGACAATGCACCCAGAGTAACTCCCTGATACAATTTCACATGATTTCCAATTGTAGTAGTTTCTCCAATTACTACACCGGTTCCATGGTCAATAAAGAAATATTCACCGATTGATGCACCTGCATTGATATCAATTCCCGTCCGGCTATGTGCATACTCTGTCATAATACGTGGAATATGTGGCACCTCCTTCAAATACAGTTCATGTGCAATTCGATAAACATAAATAGCAAACAAACCAGGATAAGAGATAATAATATCCTCTTTGCTCTGTGCTGCCGGGTCTCCATCAAATCCTGCCTGCACATCCTTCAGCAGCATCTGCTGAATATGGGGCAGACGACTGATAAAATATTGGCAAATCTCTTCTGCACGTTGTGTTGCCTCTTCTTTTGTCAAAGCAGTATCATTATAAATCAATGCTGTAATAATCTGTTGTTTTAGGTTCTGATATATATTATCCAGATGAGAACCCACAAAATAGTCTCCTCTGTACGCCGATAAGTCTTCATCTCCAAAATATCCCGGAAACATCACTCGTCGCAGTTCTTTTATCAGTAGAATGATAGTATTTCTGCTTGGCAAATGCCGGTCTTCTTTTTCCATCAGGACATCATTGGTTTCATAATTATTGATAATCTCAGCAACGGTCTTCTGAATCTGCTCTTTCATAGTTGGTTTTATCTCCATAATACTCTTTCCTCTTTTCCTTATCCAATTTAGCTCTGCTTTTCCGGTACAATTGCCCGATTCATCATATAAAATGAAAATGTAGCTTTATCTACCAGCTGATGCTTATCATCATAAAGCTCTGCTTCATATTGGGACACATGCATACCCTGTCGAATTTCTTTCGCTTCACATATAATATACTCCGTGTCCATAGCCGGTAGAATATATTCCATATTTCCATCAATCGTAGAAGAATAAACTCCATATGTACAAGCAGCCAATCCTGCTGTAATATCTGCCAGTGAAAATAAGCATCCTCCATGTACAGAACCATACGGATTCAACACCTTATCTGTCACTGTCAGCTTTCCTTTCACAAATCCTCGCTCAATTTCCAATATATCAATTTTTAATTCCTGCACATACGGATTTTTCTCTATCAATTTCCGTAGAGCCGCCTGAACTTCCGGAGAAATCGGTGGGAGTACCTCCTGTTTCAATTCCTGTTTCATCGTATTTATCACCTTTTCTTATCCGTTTATTTATGCCTAATATACAATAAACCCAAAGGCTTGTCTACAACCTTTGGGTTTATCTGTGTATCTTTCTTAAGTAAGAACTCTTATTTTGCTTCACCAATCCGTTTTTCAATAAATGCAACAACTTCATTACGTTCAATACCAAGAGCCATGGCGAATTCACAGTACAAATTATCCTCTGCCGTTTTTAAATATCTGGCATCTGTGGCTGTCACTTTTTGTCCTCGTTCCACCCGTTCCTGCTTCCGCAGATATAAGGTTTTTATAACTTTAATCCACTCTTCACAGTCATGCATCTTCATGCATTCCTTAAAACGTTCTTCCCGTAACTTATCATTTTTTTCTCCAATGGTCTCAATGTCCGGAATATGATCAATTAGTTCATTTACCTGCTCCTTTGTCAGAACCTTCCGCATAATAATTTTTTCATTATCCACCGGAATATAAACTACACTGGTCTTCGCAAAAACCGGTTGTAAAATATAGTAAAGCCTGTCCGGATCCACATCCGGCACATCAATGGTACTGATATTTTCAACGGTACAAATGCCATTATTTCCACATACAATATAATCACCAATCTCGAACATTCTGCTTCCTCCTGTTCTTTCACACCAACATTTTCTCTTACTTCTATTTTAACCAATTTTTAGCAATTTAAACCTTTTATCAACTATTACCAGTTTACCATTATTAAAGCCCAAAAAGTAAGTCAAAATTTACCCAAAAATAAATTTTGTGAAAAATGTCCATTGTTGTATTTGATTTTTGTATGAAATATAGCCATAGACCGTTCTTTCATTACTAATGAATATATTTCTGTATGAAATTAACGATAATTTTTCTTGTTTCCTCCTCTGCCTCACTTGTTTCAAACTGTCGCTCCGGATGCCATTGGAGTGCCAACAGTTTCATTTTTTCTGAATAATATGCCTCGATTACATGATTTTCCTCATCTACTGCCATAGGGGTAAAACAAGGTGCCAGACATCCTTCATAAATTATATCCTGGTGGAAATTATTAACATAAATATCTCGATTTTCCGTTAACAAATGTACTTTATGATCCTTTCCTCTTGGTCGTTCCGCAGGTAATTCCGGATGATAAGCCAGACTTCCGCCAAACAATACGTTAATATACTGCATTCCACGGCAGGTTGCTATAATCGGAATCTCATGTTCAATGCAGTATCGTATCATTTTTTCCTCAGTCCGGTCCCGGTTAGGCTGGATTTCTTCATCATGTTCTCTGTCATACCACTTTGGCTGTAGTGCTCCCCCACCTACTACAATTAATAAATCAATTTCATCATCAAATAACCGTTCAAAGTTCTTAGTATGGTTGGATACGGGTTTCGGAATAAATCCCATCAGTTCATAAAACCGAATATATGCAGATTCCAAAATATCGGTTGCATCTCCATATTGATTTACCCCTTCCCGCTGGGTAATGAGTGCATGAAGATTATGGTACTGGATACCTTCCTGAATCGTTCCATTCCGGCAATCCAGTTCCAGATAATTCATCTTGGTTACCGTATCATATATTTTTGCACCACAACCAATAGCTGCCGGAATATCGAATTCTGCACATCGGATTGCCATGTGGGATGCTGCACCACCATATTTGGTAATAAATCCCTTAATCCGCTTCGTAAAAATCCACTCATACCCCGGGTCTGCCTGGGGAACCACAACGATTTTTCCCTCGATGTTAACATCCTGTTCTTCTTCCAGCAAGACTACCTCGCCTGCGACCCGTTTGCTGGTAATAAAGTTTGGTCGTGCTTCATAAACCGGAATAATATCAATACTATTTGCCGACAGTATCACTTCCGGAAGCAGAATACTCCGATTCAATCGGAAGTTCTTATGTCGTTCCTCAATCAAGACCGCCCATTGTTCCTTTAACTTTTCTACATCCACTTCCCTGTCATACTGTTGAATATCTTCGATTGTCAGCCAGGACAACTCATCAATTCGAAATCCCATCAACTGTCCCATCTTACGAATCCACTCAAGAACAAGACTCAGGGAGCGGGTAAATTCAAACTTAAAATATTCCCGCTGCTCAATGGCAGAGACCAGAAATTTCTGAAATACCTCCGCCGGTAAATCCATACCATTATCCTCCAGAGCCTGCTGCAAGTGAGTCAAGTCTTTTCTGGGGGTTTTCACAATGGCTGTTTTCTTGCTTTTTGCGGAAACCGGACGAAAATTCATAGCATCGTACCGCTCTGTCCGGATATCGTACGTACCACTTCGCAAGTGTCCATATTTAGAATCGAATTCTTCTTTGCTCATTTTTCCTTCCGAATAAGCTTCAAAGTCTTCATTAAAGGCTGTGGATACCGTAGAGATGGACTGCATAAACTGATCCATTTCCTCTTGTGAACAATATCCGGCTTCAACCATTGAACGTAAAAATGCCCTTGCCATAAAAGCCATTCTCGCCTGTCTGGCAAACTGCGGCGTTCCATAACGGGTAATTGCTTCCAGCATCCACTTTACGGTTTCAATTAATTCTTTAATATTATTACAATTTTCTCCGATTTTCTCTATTTCCAACCGGGTAAACTCCAATATATTCAAAGAACCCTTATCCTGTGCCAGAATTGCATTATGCTTATG
>CAMEWU010000025.1 GCA_945946715.1 uncultured Clostridium sp.
AGAAGCCTGTAGCATTTTTTCTTTTAAATTAAAAATTGGAGTACAGTATTTCTTGGCAAGTTTAGAACTAATGATTTGAATCAAAAGCAAGAGTACCACTACAACTGCCAGCATCAGTATAGGAAGTGAACGACTGAGTGCCTGAAAAATATCCGTATTCTGTTGCACCAGATAAATCCAATGGTATTCCGGCATAATACTATAACCGTATAATTCAAAAGATAAACCATCACGTACTAAAATGGTTCCATATAGTTCATCTGAATCACCGGTATATTGCCGGAGATGAAGAACTGCTTCTCGTTGCACCTGCTCATTGGTAAAACTCATTCCCAGAAGATTGTTAGATGCATTGTCCAGAAGATATGTATGGTCGTCACCGGAAATGAAACTGCCAAAATAATCGGAATCTACACTGGCAACCATAACACCTACATAGTATTTGTCTTTTACAGTAACAGGAGTTAGGATATGAATGGAATTAGACATACCATTTAAGGTGATTGTCGGGTTTACCTGTGTCTGTTTTAGAGTAGCGGACATATCTTCCACATAATGGCTGTATCCGCCGACCAGGGCATTGTTAGAGCTATATACCAGATTGCCTTGCATATCGAATACACTGTAAGTTACATGTTCTCCAAAACTGCTTGATGCCTGTTTCAGGAGAGTGTGAATGGTGGCATTGGCTGCGGAATCTGCAACTAAATCAACGGTTGAATCGTTGTATTTTTTCAATAACTGACTAATAATATCATTATTGTTGGCAATTGCTTCCAATTCAACAATCTGAGTATTGAGCTGGGCTTCAAATCCTTTTTGATATTTTTCTGCAGTGGCCTGAACGGCTTCTTTTGTTATAGTTAGATAATTATTAAAGGCAATCCATATGGCAAGAATCGCAAAAATGACAATTGGTACACTTGCAGCAATTGCCATGGAAGATTGCAAGGATTTTTTAATTGACATAAAGTACTCCTATCTATATAAAATATGTAATAATTATACGAAATTTGTGAGAAATGTTCAATCAAATATCTGAGAAATATCTAAGAAACTTGAAGAAATTTAAGAATGTTGAAAAACCTTGATTTTGCATGAAAGGTTATGTATAATGAATCTAACTAGGGTGTTACAATAATACATTTGGAGGAAATGTGATGTTTGGGATTTATTTTGGTAAATATCTTCAGGATAAGAATCTGATTACAGAAGAGCAATATAAGGAAATGCTGGAAGAAATAAAGAGTGCCAGATTAAAAATGGGGTTGTTGGCAGTCGTAAATGGATTGATGACCGAAGCACAGGCAGAGGAAGTAAATCAGTTGCAACAGATGCAGGATCGAAGATTTGGTGACATTGCAGTAGACAAGGGTTATCTTACTGATGAGCAGGTTGGAATGTTATTAAAGATGCAGGGAGATCAATATCTGTTATTTGTACAAGCTTTGAATGATCATGGTTACTTATCATTAGAAGAGATTCAGAAGGAATTAAAAGCATATAAGAAAGATGAGCGTTTTAGTGCATTAGATTTGGATGCAATTAAGAGCAGTGACTTGGATAAGATTGTGCCGGTATTTACCAAGGAAACGTCGATACCACCGGTTATGAAAGATTACATAGCATTGATGGCAAGAAATATTCTTCGATTTATAGATACAGATTTAAGACTGGAACAGACACAGCGAATTAATTGTTACCATGCATCATTTATGGCAAGTCAGGAATTGGAAGGCGAATTTAATTTCTTTGTAGGACTTTCTGGTGAGAAAGATGCGGTTTTGGCAGCAGCGGCTACTTTTGGTAAGGAAGAGTTTTCACAGATAGATGAGGATTCATTAGATGCCATTTGTGAGTTCATTAATTGTAATAACGGTTTGTATGCCAGCAAATTATCTGAGGATGATATTGAATTAGAATTAATGCCACCAGCAATGTATGTAAAAGAAACAAAGATACAGACAGATGGACCAATGTATATGATTCCAATGTACATTTCCGGCAAAAAACTGGAGTTGGTTATTTGTCTGGAAGCCAGATGGCAGATTAACTAGAAAAATCATAGTAGAATACATATAGGAGAGGTGTAGAAGATGGCTAATTTTTTGATCGTAGATGATTCCAGAACTTCCCGTAGAATATTGAGAGGTATTTTGGAAAATGCCGGTTATACAGTGGTTGGAGAGGCTACTAACGGACAGGAGGGATATGACCGTTATGTGGAGTTACAACCGGATATTGTAACCATGGATATTACAATGCCGGTGTTAGATGGAATCGGTGGTTTGAAAAAGATAAAAGATGCATATCCAGAATCAAAGGTAGTAATGGTAACGGCTGCAGGACAAAAGAACAAAATGGTGGAAGCAGTGCAGTGTGGTGCGGATGAATTTATTCCAAAACCGTTTGATGCAGAGCAGTTAGTGGCAACTTTAACAAAGGTGCTTGGTGCATAAGATACCTGTGAATGCAGGAGATGATTCTGATGAAGAAAATGAGGCTGACCTGAATTGCAGATAACGATGTCTGAGTTTGGGACAGCCTCAATTTGTTAAGGAAGTGATTAGATGATTGATACAGTAGTATCAGTAGAAATGCTGGTGGAAGAAGTTCTGCGGATAAAAAAGAATCGATTGGCACCAGATGAGTGTACGGGAAAAGAAAAACGATTGTGTATTGCATCCGGTAGCCATGGAGATGAATTATGTGGACAGTATATCTGCTATCAGGTGATTCAAAGAATCAAACAGGAATTCCATAATCTGACAGGCATAGTAGATATATATCCTTCTATGAACCCTCTTGGACTGGATGCACAGACGAGGGATTTCCCATTAATGGATATTGACATGAATACTGTATTTCCGGGAGATGATGATGGAGCTATTTTGGAACATGCAGCATCCAGAATTACAAAAGATATGGCTGGAGCTGACATTTGTCTGGATGTTCATTCCAGTAATTCTCTGATTCGGGAGATTCCACAAGTTCGTTTGAATGACGATGTAATTGAAACAGTTATGCCTTATGCTAAAATGTTGAATACGGAATTGGTTTGGATTCATCCATCCACCAGTGTTCGCCCGGGCAGTCTGGCATATGCTTTGAATGCAATTGGAGTAAAAACTATGGTGATCGAGGCAGGAGTGGCACTGCGAATCGATTATGATTATTGTGAACAAATTGTAGAAGGAATCTTTTCTTTAATGAAACAGATGGGAATCTGGCAGGGAGAGGTAAAAGAAGTTCGTCGTCCTATTATTGCCACAGACGGTGATGTTTGGTTTGTGAATGCAGAAAGCAGTGGTTTGTTTGTGCCTAACATTAAGCATTCTATGAAGGTGAAAAAAGGCGAAAAGATTGGTACAATTGTAGATGTAATAACCGGTTCTGTAGAAGAACGGATTTACGCTCCGTGTGATGGACTCGTATTTACGTTCCGGGAATATCCGATAGTAGAAGAAGGTGCATTAATCGCCCGGATTTATGGAGGCGATATGGTATGAACAAAGAAATAATTTTTAATATGAATACGGCTTTTCGAAGTGAATATACCATTATCGGTTATCGATTTGGACATGGTGAAAAAGCTGCCTGTATTATTGGTGCAATGCGTGGAAATGAATTTCAACAGCTTTATATGTGTTCCCAATTAATTGCTAAGTTGGAGCAACTGGAAGCAAAAGGTGCAATTGTAGCAAACAAAGAGATTTTGATTATTCCGTCTCTTAATTATAATTCCATGAATGTAGGAAAGAAATTCTGGGTATCAGATAATACAGATATTAATCGTTCATTTCCCGGAAATCCGGAAGGCCCGGCGACTAGTAGAATTGCTGCAGCAGTATTAGAACGGGTAAAAGGATATAGTTATGGTATACAATTTGCAAGCTTTTATATGGGTGGTGAATTCATTCCCCACATTCGGTTAACAGAGGAAGGGGCACAGAATACCAGTCTTGCAAATCTTTTTGGAATGCCATACGTGTTAACTGCTTCCGAACGGGCATTTGATACCACAACACTGAATTATAACTGGCAAAAGAATGGAACCAGTGCCTTTTCTGTATATACGGGAGCAACAGAGCAGATTGATGAGGAACGAGCCAGACAAGGAGTATCTGCAGTTCTTAGGTTCTTGACGAGAATGGGTATCATACGGTATAACTGTCATGGTGGGTATATTTCTACGATTGTGGAAGAAGATGATTTATTGTCTGTTCGTGCAGATATGCCGGGATTTTTCCGTCGGAAAGTTTCGACCAATACAGAAGTGGTACGTGGACAGTTATTAGCGGAAATTGTGGACTCCTTCCGCGGAGATGTGATTTCCCGTATGGTTGCACCTACCGATGGCATCATTTTTTACCAACAGATACAACCGATGGTATTCCAAAATTCGGTTGCGTTCAAGATGATAAAACGGATTCATGAATAATACATATAAATGGAGGTTATTATGAGCAAAGTAAAACGAATCTATGTGGAAAAGAAAAAGGAGTATGCTGTAAAAGCAGGAGAACTGTATGATGAAATCAGAAGTTATCTGGATATTCCGGTAAAAGGTGTTCGGGTATTGGTTCGTTATGATATTGAAAATCTATCGGATGAAACATATGAAAAGGCATTAGGTACTGTTTTTTCAGAACCACCGGTAGATATATTATATGAAGAATCGTTTGCTATGAAAGATTCTGAGCAGGCATTCAGTGTGGAATATCTTCCGGGACAGTTTGATCAGAGAGCAGATTCTGCTGAACAGTGTGTTAAGCTGTTAAATGAAGAAGAAGCACCAGTCATTCGTTCTGCAACCACTTATGTAATTGAAGGTAATGTATCTGCTGAAGAAATGGAACGGATTAAGAATCATTGTATTAATCCGGTGGATTCCAGAGAAGCTTCCATGACAAAACCGGAAACTCTGGTGACCGTATTTGATGATCCGGCAGATGTTGCAATCTTCGATGGCTTCCAGACGATGCCGGAAGCAGAATTGAAAGAATTATATGATTCTCTTGGTTTGGCAATGACCTTTAAAGACTTTTTGCATATCCAGAATTATTTTAAGGGAGAGGAACATCGTGATCCGTCCATGACGGAAATACGTGTGTTAGATACCTACTGGTCTGACCATTGCAGACATACCACGTTCTCTACGGAATTGAAACATGTGACTTTCCGGGATGGATATTATAAAGAACCAATCGAGAAGAGTTTTCAGGCATATGAAGCAGCCAGAGAAGTTCTGTATAAAGGAAGAGATGATAAGTTTATCTGTTTAATGGATATTGCTCTGATGGCAATGAAGAAATTAAAATCCGAAGGAAAGTTAGCAGATCAGGAAGAATCGGATGAAATTAATGCATGTAGCATTGTTGTTCCGGTTGAAATTGACGGTGTTACTGAAGAATGGCTGGTAAGCTTTAAGAATGAGACCCATAATCATCCAACAGAAATTGAGCCATTTGGTGGTGCTGCTACTTGCTTGGGTGGAGCAATTCGTGATCCATTGTCAGGACGTTCTTATGTCTATCAGGCAATGCGTGTGACCGGTGCAGCTGACCCGACAAAATCCTTGTCAGAGACTATGACCGGTAAGCTTCCACAACGTAAGATTGTAACTGGTGCGGCACAAGGCTATAGTTCTTATGGTAATCAGATTGGTCTGGCTACCGGTTTGGTAAATGAGATTTATCATCCGAATTATGTAGCAAAACGTATGGAAATCGGTGCTGTTATGGGTGCTGCTCCAAGACGTTGTGTCATTCGTGAGAATTCTGACCCGGGTGATCAGATTATTTTGTTAGGTGGACGTACCGGACGTGACGGCTGTGGTGGTGCAACCGGTTCTTCTAAAGCACATACGGTAGAATCGCTGGATACCTGTGGTGCAGAAGTTCAAAAAGGTAATGCACCGACTGAGCGTAAGATTCAGCGTTTGTTCCGTCGGGAAGAAGTGGCTCATTTGATTAAGAAATGCAATGACTTTGGTGCCGGTGGTGTATCTGTAGCAATCGGTGAACTGGCAGACGGTCTTCGGGTGAATTTAGACTTGGTTCCTAAGAAATATGCCGGTCTGGATGGTACAGAGCTTGCAATTTCTGAATCTCAGGAACGTATGGCAATTGTGGTAGATGCTAAAGATGTACAGCAGATGTTAGCCTATGCTGCAGAGGAAAACTTAGAAGCAGTTGTAGTTGCTGAAGTTACCGAGGAGCCAAGATTAGTGCTTTGCTGGAGAGGAAGGGAAATTGTTAACCTTTCCAGAGCCTTCTTAGATACGAACGGGGCACATCAGGAAACCAATGTTGTTGTAGAAATGCCGGAACAGAAAGAGAATTATTTTGAACAGATTCCGGAAGTAACAGATATAAAGGATACATGGTTAAAGACCTTAGGTGACTTAAATGTATGTTCTCAGAAAGGTCTGGTTGAAATGTTTGACAGTTCCATCGGAGCGGGAACCGTTACCATGCCATATGGTGGAGTTTATCAGTTAACACCAACCCAGACTATGATTGCGAAGCTTCCGGTATCAAAAGGAAAGACGGATACCGTTACCATGATGAGCTATGGTTTTGATCCTTATCTTTCAAGTTGGAGTCCGTACCATGGAGCAATTTATGCGGTGATTCATTCTGTAGCAAAAATTGCTGCTTCCGGTGGTGATGTGTCAAAGATTCGTTTCACCTTCCAGGAGTATTTTGAACGTTTAGGTGAGAAGCCGGAGCGTTGGGGCAAGCCGATGGCAGCTTTGTTGGGTGCATTTGATGCTCAGATTGGTTTAGGTCTTCCTTCAATTGTTGGTAAAGATAGTATGTCCGGTTCCTTTAATGAAATTGATGTGCCACCGACATTGGTATCCTTTGCTGTAGATGTTGCAAGTGCTGAGAATGTAGTGACACCGGAATTAAAGAAAGCCGGTAATGTATTGGTTAAGATCGATATTAAGAAGGATGCATATGACATTCCGGATTATGCATATGTATTGAGCATATATGATGACTTATATAAGGCAATTCAGGCAGATAAGGTATTGTCTTCTTATGCAGTTGGTTATGGTGGTGTCTTAGAGGCTGTCAGCAAGATGGCATTTGGTAATAAGTTAGGTGTAAAATTAGAAGGTATTTCAAAAAAGGATTTACTTGCTAAAGACTATGGTTCTATCATCTTGGAAGTAGAACCGGATGTTGTGGCAGATTTAGGAGTAGCAGCAACGGTAATTGGACAAGTAACTGATAAGCCAGTCTTTGAATTTGAAGGCACTGTGGTAACTATGGAGGAAGCGTTATCAGCATGGACCAAGACCTTGGAAAAAGTATTCCCAACCCAGTCTGATGTGGAACAGAAGCCAATTCACACAGATGTTTATGATACAAAAGAAATATATGTATGTAAGCATAAGGTGGCAAAACCAAAGGTATTTATTCCGGTATTCCCGGGAACCAACTGTGAATATGATTCTGCAAAGGCATTTGAACGTGCCGGTGCAGAGGTTCAGACAGCAGTATTCAAGAATCTGGATGCACAGGGAATTCGAGATTCTGTAGAGTTATTCTCTAAAGGAATTCGAGAAGCACAGATTATTATGTTCCCAGGTGGTTTCTCTGCCGGTGATGAACCGGATGGTTCCGGTAAGTTTATCGCAACTGCATTCCGAAATGAGAAGATTAAGGAAGAGGTTATGAAGCTGTTAAATGAGCGGGATGGTCTGGCACTTGGTATCTGTAACGGATTCCAGGCAGTCATTAAGCTTGGCTTAGTGCCTTATGGTGAAATTCGTCCACAGCAGGAGGATTCTCCAACCCTTACCATGAATAGCATTGGACGTCATCAGTCAAAGATGGTTTATACGAAGGTAGTAACCAACAAGTCCCCATGGTTACAAAAAGCAACCTTAGGTGGTGTCTATGCGATTCCTGCATCTCACGGTGAAGGACGTTTCGTTGCAAGCAAGGAATGGATTGACAAGCTGTTTGCAAATGGACAGGTAGCAACCCAGTATGTAGATGTAGATGGTAACCCGACTATGGTGGAGGACTTCAATATCAATGGTTCCTACTATGCAATTGAGGGTATTACCTCTCCGGACGGACGTGTCCTTGGTAAGATGGCACATTCTGAGCGCCGTGGCGATTCGGTTGCAATTAATATTTATGGTGATCAGGATCAGCATATCTTTGAATCAGGTGTAGAATACTTTAAGTAAGAGAATCATATGTGGCGGGCATTTCGGTGTCCGCCATATTTATAGGAAGCGAGACCAATGAAAAATTATAATGATAAAGAAATAAACCGTTTGCTTGCAGAGGCAGATGATTTGTTATCCGGAATTCAGTTGTATGAAACCCCGGAGGAAGAACAGGAACGCAAGAAGAAAGAAGAACTTCAGCGTCAGGAAGAACTGCGTAAGCAGCAGGAAGAAATGCAGAGACAAGAGGAAATGAAGCAACAGGAAGAGTTGCAGAGACAGGCAGAACTGCAGAGACAAGAGAAACAGCAGAGGCAGGCAGAGTTGCAACAACAGGAAACGCAGCTGAGACAGGAAGAATGGCAACGACAGAAAGAACTACAGAGACAAGAAGTATCCCAGGAACAGGAGGAACGTCAGAAGCAGGAAGCGTTACAACAATGGGAGGAACAGCAACGACAACAAGAGAATTTCAAGTTCCAAGAAGAACCACTGGTACAGGAGCAGAAGGAAAAAGAGAAGAAACAAGAGAAAAAGCAACAACAGGATAGGCATTTGCCGGTTTTTGGTATTCTTTTCCTGTTTTTAAGTTTTGCATTTATGGAGCTTATAACACACTTAAGTCTGTATCGGAGTGTGGATACAACATTTTTATATCCGGCTTTGTTTGCGGCGGGTATGGGCTGTGTGACAGCTATAGTAGTATCCTTTTTTAATAAGCGAGTCAATACCATACTGGCTATTTTGGTTATGCTATTATATGGTGGTTATTGTGATTTACAGATATTGTATCATGCTGCATTTGGAAATTTCTTGCGATTAGTTGATATGCGAGATGGTGTATGGATGCTTATACATAATAGAGATATTGTTTTATCTGCGACGGAAACAGTTCTGCCATGGCTGGTTTTGATGGTATTACCAATTATCTTATGGGCAGTTCTGGGAAGAAAAGTGATTTGTTTTGAAAAGGGAAATTGGCTGAATCGAATGATTATTACATTTGCAGGAGGTATTTGTATAATCCTGGGTATTCTGCTGCTGGATATTCATGGCTATGAAATTGGTTCTCCATATGTGTGTTTCTATCATTTTGATAGTCTTAGCAATCTGGAAGAATCAGGACAACAACTGGGTATGCTGGGAACCCTTGTTTTGGAATGGATGGAATGGTTCTAATGGTTTTTATGGATTGGAGGAAGGTCGGATATGTTGATACTTGCAGTTTTCTGTGTTTTTATTGGGATAATGGTATTTTGGGGAGCAAAAGACAGAAGCAAAATTGAAGGACGCTGCACAAAAACTGTTAGGGCAAAGTGTATTGACCATGTTCCAATTAGAATAAGTACCGGAAAGAGAAATGAGCGAAGTGACCATTTAGAATATCGAGCTTTATATGAATTCGATTACGAAGGTAATACATATAAGGTACAGTCTCATGAACTGACCAGAGTGGTTAAAGTGCAAATTGGACAAGAATGTGATATTAAGATTAATCCGAACCAACCGCAGGAAATATTTACAAGTATGGAAAAACAGAAGGGTAAGTCAAATCGGATTTTAGGAATTATATTTGTTTTAGTTGGTGTAGTTTTCTTCATTATGTGGATATTGAAAGTTGTCGGATGAACATATACAGTATAATCAAGATAGAATATAATTTAAAAACTGGATAGTGGCTTTGGATGGAGCGTGGGATTTGGAATAAGCAAATCCTACGCTTCTTCGTTCAATCGGTTCCGGCATAGTCAATTCTACTAAAGTTCTTTGTGCCAATTCTGTTTCTACAAATTCCCGAATCACACATGCAACCCCTAACCCGATTTTGGCAAATTCAATTAGCAAATCCATAGTGCTGACTTCTAAAATCTGGTTTGTCTTGATTTGATTCTGATAAAAATAGTCATTGATATATTGTCTTGTGATGTTTTCTTCATCCAAGAGCATAAGATTAGCAGTTAAAAATAAATCCTGTTCCTCTTGACCTTGAAGGGTAAGGTTATCTAAGTAAGCCTGTGTTGCAACAAAGGTATCCTGAATCTGCATAATATCATGAAAGACAATATTTTGCTTATTTTTTGGAGCTCCAACTAAACCAATGTCAATCAGACCGTTTTCTAACATTTCAATGGTATGCAGAGTGGATTGACATTCAATGGTAATTTTGATGTTGGGATATTCTTTGATAAAGTCCTGTAAATAAGGCAACAGAATATATTTGCATAAGGTAGTACTGACGCCAATCCGAATTTGACCAATTCCCAATTCATTAATGTGGCGGATTTCCTCCTCGCCGGAATCAATTACCTGAAATGCTTCCCGAAGCCGCTCATACAAAATCTGTCCTTCAGTGGTAAGCGTCACACCACGGGAAGTACGATTGAATAGAATACAACCTAAGTTTTCTTCCAGCTTTGACAAGGTTTTGCTTATGGCAGGCTGACTGATAAAAAGGGCATCCGCTGCTTTCGATATGTTTTTGTGCTTGGCTACGGTATAGAATACTTTGTAGTGGTTTAAGTTCTGGTTCATGGAGGTTCCTTTCTTAGACAAACCATAATTTATAGTTATAACAATTATGCATATTATGTATTTCTATTATAACAAATCTTATGCTATGATAGCAATAGATTTTAATATTAAAGGAGGAATTTACAATGGGTATGACAATGACACAGAAGATTTTGGCTGCACATGCCGGTTTAGACGTGGTAGAAGCCGGACAATTAATTGAAGCAAATCTTGATATGGTTTTAGGAAATGATGTTACCACACCGGTTGCCATTCATGAAATGGAGAAATTCAACAGCCAGGAGGTATTTGACAAGGATAAGATTGCAATGGTCTTAGACCATTTTACGCCGAATAAGGATATTAAGAGCGCAGAGCACTGCAAGTGTGTAAGAGAGTATGCGTGTGCACACAATATTACCAATTTCTTTGACGTGGGTGAAGTGGGTATTGAACATGCATTACTACCGGAAAAAGGCTTAGTAGTTGCCGGGGATGCAGTAATTGGTGCGGATTCTCATACCTGTACCTATGGTGCATTAGGTGCATTTTCTACCGGTGTAGGAAGTACGGATATGGCAGCTGGTATGGCAACGGGAAAGGCATGGTTTAAGGTGCCTTCAGCTATTAAATTCATTTTAACCGGAAAGCCGGCACAATGGATTAGTGGTAAGGATATTATTCTTCACATTATTGGTATGATTGGTGTGGACGGAGCATTATATAAGTCAATGGAATTCGTAGGGGACGGTATTCAGTATTTATCTATGGATGACCGCTTTACCATGGCAAATATGGCAATTGAAGCCGGTGGTAAGAATGGTATCTTCCCGGTGGATGATATTACAATCGAGTACTTAAAGGAGCATTCCGTAAGAGAATATAAAGTATATGAGGCAGACGCTGATGCGGAATATGATGAAACTTATACCATTGATTTATCCCAGTTAAAGCCAACGGTAGCTTTCCCACATCTTCCGGAGAATACCAAGACCATTGATGAAGTTGGGGACATTAAGATTGATCAGGTTGTGATTGGTTCTTGTACCAATGGACATATTTCTGATTTGAGAATTGCCGCAGAGATTATGAAGGGTAGAAAGGTTGCAAAAGGTGTTCGTGTTATCATTATTCCTGCAACTCAAGCTATTTATTTACAGGCGATGGAGGAAGGGTTATTAAGAATCTTCATCGAAGCTGGCGCCATTGTCAGTACACCAACCTGTGGACCTTGTTTAGGTGGACACATGGGTATCTTGGCAGCAGGAGAACGGGCAGTTGCTACGACCAACCGTAACTTTGTAGGACGTATGGGACACGTGGATTCTGAAGTATATTTGGCTTCTCCGGCAGTTGCGGCAGCATCTGCAATCGCCGGTAAGATTTCCTGCCCTTGTCAATTATAATTGGAAGGAAGCCAAAGAAGGGAGAGAAATCTTGAGGCTGGCTTTTGTAGGGCACAAATGTAATTAATATAATTATAATGGAGGTAATAGAACATGAAAGCACATGGAACGGTACATAAATATGGAGATAATGTAGATACAGACGTTATTATCCCGGCAAGATACTTGAATTCATCTGACCCGGCGGAATTGGCAAAGAACTGTATGGAGGATATTGACCCGGACTTTGTAAAGCGGGTAAAACCGGGTGATATTATGGTAGCAAATAAGAATTTTGGCTGTGGTTCATCCAGAGAACATGCACCAATTGCAATTAAGGCATCCGGTATCAGTTGTGTGATTGCTGAAACTTTTGCCAGAATTTTCTATCGGAATGCTATCAATATCGGTCTGCCGATTATTGAGTGTAAGGAAGCATCAGAGGAGATAGAAGCAGGCGATGAAGTGGAAATTGATTTTGACAGCGGTATGATTTACGACCGTACGAAGGGAACTGAATACAAGGGTCAGGCATTTCCACCATTTATGCAGGAAATCATTAAGGCTGAGGGTCTGGTTAATTATATCAATCATAAATAAGAAAAACAGAGCTTTTATGGAAATGGAGTATTTCCGTAAAAGCTCCTTTCCAATTTGTTGATTTCAGACGAAATGGAAGTATGGCTGGAAGAAATATAATTTTTGAGAGGAAGAAACATGACAATCGTATATTTTGTCCGACATGCCCAGACGGATTACAGCAATCCCATAGATGCGGAGCGGAGGCTGACCGAAGAAGGGCTGGAGACTCGTTATAAAGCAAGAGATTATTTGCTTTCTCAGAAAATACCAAGAGAAAAAGTACATATTTATTCCAGCAGTTTCAGGAGAGCCATAGACACAGTACGACCTTATGCCGATGCTATGGAATTACCCATTGTGGCATGTGAAGAGTTTCGGGAATGGTCAGTGATAGCACCGGATGATGAATACTATCATGCATGTAAACTGGCATGGGAAGATTTTGATTATCGGTATCCCCAATGTGAGACATTACGGGAAGTGCAAAGGAGAAATGTAGATAAGCTGATGGAGCTTCTTATTCTTCATGCAGGAGATACCATAGTAATTGGCTCACATGGTACTGCATTAAGTACAATCATTCATTATTTTAATCCGGCATATGATTACGAGGATTTGCTTCGAATCATGGACATTAAGCCTTGGATTGTACGGTTTGATTTTGAAGGAATAGAGTTTAAGGGCTATGAAGAGGTCTTTCCAATTTTTTATTGAAAAATCGACATAAATGTTTTATGATATAGGGTAAAGTTTTTGTACCTATTAATAGGTAGAAAGGAAGTTTGGTTATGAACGTTAATTTGGCAGTGATTAAAGGCGATGGTATAGGTCCGGAAGTCGTCACACAGGCGATGAAGGTATTGGATACTATTGGTGAGAAATATGGACATACATTTGAATATCAGCAAATCTTAATGGGCGGCTGTTCCATTGATGCTTATGGAGTACCTTTAACAGATGAAGCAATTGCTGTTGCAAAGGCATCCGATGCAGTATTGCTTGGCTCAATTGGCGGAAATACCACAACTTCTCCTTGGTATAAATTGCCACCGAATTTAAGACCGGAAGCAGGTCTTTTAAAGATTCGGAAGGAGCTGAACTTATTTGCTAATTTAAGACCGGCTGTATTATATCCGGAATTAAAAGGAGCCTGTCCGTTGAAGGAAGAGATTTCAGATAAGGGCTTTGATATGATGATTATGCGGGAGTTGACCGGTGGTTTGTATTTCGGTGAGCGTAAGACTGTGGAGGAAAACGGGGTCTTAAAAGCATATGATGAATTAACATATGATGAAAATGAGATTCGCCGGATTGCAATCCGGGGATTTGATATTGCCATGAAGCGTCGGAAGAAGGTAACCAGCGTGGATAAGGCAAATGTATTAGATTCTTCCCGTTTGTGGAGAAAAGTCGTCGAGGAGGTCGCAAAGGATTATCCGGAGGTTACATTGGAGCATATGCTGGTTGACAACTGTGCAATGCAGTTGGTAAAGGATCCGGCACAGTTTGATGTAATCCTGACTGAGAATATGTTTGGCGACATTTTATCGGACGAAGCCTCAATGGTAACTGGTTCCATCGGTATGTTGGCATCAGCAAGCTTGAATGAAACCAAGTTCGGTATGTATGAGCCAAGTGGCGGCTCGGCACCGGATATCGCAGGTCAGAATAAAGCGAATCCAATAGCAACCATTCTGTCTGCAGCAATGATGCTCCGTTTCTCCTTTGACATGGATAAAGAAGCGGATAGCATTGAAGCAGCCATCAAGCAGGTTTTACAGGAGAATTACCGTACCTGCGATATTATGGATGATGGTATGACACTGGTTAGCTGTTCAGAAATGGGCGATTTAATCTGCCAGCGGTTGAAATAGAAAGAAAGTAATCATATATAGAAATGACAGATATATGATTTAGGATAGAGCGTATAAAATGGAAGGAGAATCAGCATGAAAAGTGATGCAGTAAAGACCGGTATGCAACAGGCACCACATCGTTCCCTGTTTAATGCATTAGGTATGACAAAAGAAGAATTAGAACGACCATTGGTTGGTATCGTTTGTTCCTATAATGAAATTGTTCCGGGACATATGAATCTGGACAAAATCGCTCAGGCAGTTAAGCTTGGCGTAGCAATGGCAGGTGGTACACCAGTCATGTTCCCGGCAATTGCCGTTTGTGATGGTATTGCTATGGGGCATATAGGTATGAAGTACTCACTGGTAACCAGAGATCTGATTGCAGACTCAACGGAAGCTATGGCTTTGGCTCACCAATTTGATGCGTTAGTCATGATTCCAAACTGTGACAAGAATGTTCCAGGTTTACTTATGGCAGCAGCAAGAGTCAATGTTCCTACCGTATTTGTCAGTGGTGGACCAATGCTTGCCGGTCACGTAAAGGGTGAGAAGAGAAGTCTTTCTTCTATGTTTGAGGCGGTTGGTTCCTATGCCGCCGGTACTATGACAGAAGCGGATGTAGAAGAGTTTGAGAATAAGGTATGTCCTACCTGTGGTTCCTGCTCCGGTATGTATACAGCAAATTCTATGAACTGCTTAACAGAGGTTCTTGGTATGGGGCTTCGTGGAAATGGAACAATCCCGGCTGTATATTCCGAGCGTATTAAACTTGCGAAGCATGCAGGTATGGCAGTTATGGAGCTTTATCGGAAGAATATCCGTCCAAGAGACATCATGACAAAGGAAGCAATTCTGAATGCGCTTACCATTGATATGGCACTTGGATGTTCTACCAACAGTATGCTTCATTTACCGGCAATTGCACATGAAATCGGATTTGATTTCGATATTGCATTTGCAAATGAAATCAGTGCAAAAACACCAAACCTTTGCCACTTGGCTCCTGCAGGTCCAACCTACATGGAAGACTTAAATGAGGCAGGCGGTGTATATGCCGTAATGAATGAGATTAATAAGCTTGGCTTATTACATACCGAATGTATGACAGCTACCGGAAAAACAGTTGGTGAAAATATTGCAAATTGTGTAAACCGGAATCCGGAAGTAATTCGTCCGGTTGAAAATCCATACAGTAAGACAGGCGGTCTTGCAGTTCTTAAGGGTAATCTGGCTCCGGATGGCAGTGTTGTTAAACGTTCAGCTGTCGTTCCTGAGATGATGAAGCATTCCGGCCCTGCAAGAGTCTTTGAATGTGAAGAGGATGCCATTGAAGCAATTAAGGGTGGTAAGATTGTTGCAGGTGATGTTGTGGTTATCCGGTATGAAGGACCAAAGGGTGGTCCGGGTATGCGAGAGATGTTAAATCCAACCTCCGCAATAGCAGGTATGGGCTTAGGTTCTTCCGTAGCACTGATTACGGATGGTCGTTTTTCGGGAGCAAGCCGTGGAGCTTCCATTGGTCATGTTTCACCGGAAGCAGCAGTTGGCGGACCAATTGCTTTGGTTGAAGAAGGAGACATTATT
>CAMEWU010000026.1 GCA_945946715.1 uncultured Clostridium sp.
TTATAAAAAACTCATCGTATCTCAGTTCTGATGCCGGTTCTTCCTTCATTTCTGTATCTGATTCCTGCACATTATCTGCCTGTTCTTCTGATATCTGCTCTTCTGATACTGTTTCTTCCGTTTCTTCTTTCTGGAATTCCGAAAAACCACTGGTTGCAATCTCTCTGGTCTTTGTACAAGCCATTGCCAGATTATCAATTGATATCATCATTGTTTCCATGTATGTATTTACATTGTCACACTGTTCTTGTACCTTCATACGGATGATTGCCGCCTGTTGCTCTGCCTCTGATAACATCTGTTTACATTCTTCTTTTGTTACATTCAACAGCTCATCACATTCCGCTTCTGTCTGTGCCAATTTTTCTTCCTGTGTCGCCTGAGTTGTGGTAATTAATTCCTGTCGTTCCGCTTCTGCCTGTTCTTTAATCTTCCGGCTTTCTTCCTCTGCATCTGCAACTACCTGATCTGCCCGTTCTCTTGCCTCTATCAGAGTCTTTGAAATAGCCTCATACTTTCCTGCATAGGAAGTTTCTTTTTCCTTCAAAGCTTCTAACTCCTGACGCATATCGGAATATTCCAGTTTTTTCTCCTCTGCATCTGCCTTTATCTGAACAATCCGGTCTTCATATTCTGCCTTCTGTGCTTTTAGCTTTTCTTCATATTCTGTGCGGATAGCAGCTACCGCCTGCTCCTGTGCTTCTTTTGCCTGTGCCTCTTTGGTCTGCTGCTCATTCTGTAGTTCTTCCATCCGTTTTTCGTATTCATTTTTCAATGAGCTGGATGCCTGTTCCTGTTCCTCACGCATAGCTGCCAGCTGGTCACCACTGCTCTGTCTCGCTTCTTCTGTCTGTTTCTTCTGTTCTTCCAAATCAGAAGTCAACTGAATACATTTTGCAATCCGCTCATCCAGCTTCTGCTGCAATTCTGCTATTTCTGCTGTCTTTTCATCCAAAGTTGCTTTCAGTCCATTGGTTTCAGACACTTGTGCTTCTAATTGCCGTTTTACCTCATCATTCTGCTCAAAAGAACTTTCCAGTTCCAGCTTTAACTTCTCTATGTCCTCATTTGCTGCTGTCTTCACCTGTTCCTTTGCTACCTGAAGTGACCGAACAGTTTCACTCAGCTTTCCAATGGTAGTCTTTAAATCTGCGATATCATTTTGGTGACTTCGGTTGGTTTCTGCCACATATTCATCTACAACTGCCTTATCATATCCACCGAAGGATACTGTTTTAAACATCTCATCCTTTGCCATAACCCAAACCTCCTAACGAATTTTGTATAAACTGCCATAATTATAGCATAGGAAAAATTAAAATGCACTATTTAAAAACGAAAAAAGGCTTGTTAAAAGCCTTTTTTCATACAATGGAAATGAAAACCCATTTTATATCTTATTTCGAATCTCTTTTGCTAATTCCTGCAACTCTGAGGATACGGAATCGCCCGGCTGCCAGCCGATGTTCACATTATCATTTTCATACCGCGGAATCAGATGCAAGTGAAAATGGAATACTGTTTGTCCGGCTACGATACCATTATTCTGTACAATATTCATACCATCACAATTCAGCACACTTTTCATGGCTCTTGCCACTTCTGTTGCCAAGGAAAACAATTTTCCTGCAGTTACCGCATCAATATCAAAAATATCTTTGAAATGTTCTTTGGGAACAATTAATGCATGCCCCCGATTGGCCGGTGCCACATCTAAAAATACTCGAAAATCACTGTTTTCATATATGGTTGCCGATGGAATTTCACCATTCGCAATTTTACAAAAAATACAATCCTTCTCTGCCATTCTTTCCGTCCTCCCTAATCGTCACTTGTATTATTGTAAACCGAATTCAAAAAATTTACAAGGGATTTTTAGAAGAAACAAGACATCTTTGCCTATTTTCATCCAATTCTTATGCCTGCAGTCCCCGATTCTGACTTTGCAGCGGGTCACAGCTTTCATTTAAGTATCCTTTCCCATAGGTCAGCCCTGCATACACCTGCTGGGTATGCTCCATGAGGGGACCATCTGTATCCTGTCTGCTGATTTCCACAAATGAGGCACGTAGTTGTTCTAAATACGTTCTGCATTCCTTCAGATTCACCGGTTGCTGCTTTACTACAGACATTAAAAGCTGCTTATTCACAAACAGGTAAATGGACATGACATCACATCCGGTCTGGGTATTCATTTTAGAAATGCCCATTAATTCCTGCAAAAAGCTTTGTGCCTGATTCAAGCTCCGTTCATATGCAGGCATGTCCTTCATATTATAATGCTCCTTTGCTTCTTTCATGCAGTCTAATACAAGATCATATAACACCACAGCCATAGCTGATACATTTGCCTGGGTGATTCGCATGGTATATGTACTGATTTGTTCTTTAGTCATAATGGCTTCCTTCCTTTGTCACATATATCTTGGGCATTTCGAACAAGAAACAGAAAAGGGAGACTCATTGCGATATTGATATGAGTCCCCATTGCTGTTCTATTTAACCCTGTTGTAATAATTGTAAAATACTTTCCGGATGTGCATTTGCCTTTGCAAGCATATTCGTTGCTGTCTGTGTCAACAGATTCTGCTGCGTGTAGTTAGTCATCTCTGCCGCCATATCACAGTCCAGAATCCGTGACAGAGAATTCGTCATACTCTCTTCTGAAACACCCAGATTGTCTTCTGTATGCTCCAGACGGTTCTGATATGCACCCAGCTTTGCCCGTACCTCTGAGACCTTCTTTATGGCTTCATCAATCTTATCAATGGCTGTCTGTGCATCCTGACCGCATACCACATTGATATCATCCAGTCCTAACATCTTAGGAGATACATTTGGTATGGTGATTGCCATTGTTTCCTCTTGATTTGCTCCAATCTGGAATACCATCTGACCGGCACTAAGTACCTCTATCTTTCCATCAAAATCTGTACCCCCTGTAGCCTGACTGTCGGCTGTTCCACTTCCCATAACCGGATCCGTAAAAGATGTTTTGCAGGCCCCCTGCTTTGCCTCTAAAACCATTCGGAATCCGCTACTGTCTGTTACAGTAATCGTGTTTCCATCACAGGCAACGGTAGCTGTTGGAGAAAAGCCATCTCCCAACTCTGCTTTCACATCTGTACCTACAGACACACTGTCTTGGATACCCAGCAATGTTCCTAATTCCGAATTGTTACACTTAATATCGATTTTTTCCGAAGAACCATAATAGTCAGAAACGATAACCATCTGTCCGCCATTTCCAAAGGAATTGGTGCTCGGAGTATAGCCTGCATTTTCCGGCAGACCGGATGTATTGTTCAGGCTGTCAACTGTAAATACTTTATTACCGGTCCAGTCACATAATTCCTGAATCTTCTCAAATACTTGATCACTGGTATCTCCCTCACGGATTTCAACTGACTCTCCATTAATTGATATGGTTCCAGCCTGCTGAGCAGTAATGGTAGCACCTGCTGTCATGGTTATAGTTCCGCCTACCGATACTGCCTGTCTGGCATCCTGGGAAATGTTCAATTCATATTCATCCAGATTCACCGCGTCGGATATTTCCAGAGTTGTCAATCCTTTCACAACCGAACCGGTATCCACATAACTGGCACGTCCTAAATCCCCGTTCAACAGTTTCTTTTGATTAAACTGCGTGGAATCCGAAATCCGCTGAATCTCCTGACTCATAACTTCTATTTCATCCTGTATAGTTTGACGGTCTTCGGCACAATTAGTATCATTTGCCGCCTTTACTGCTAATTCTTTCATTCTTTGCAACATGGAATGTACTTCTGTCAAAGCACCCTCAGCAGTTTCAATAACAGAAATACCATCACCTGCGTTCCGGTTTGCCTGTTGCAATCCCCGAATCTGTGTCCGCATTTTTTGTGAAATTGCCAATCCGGCAGAATCATCTTTCGCATAATTAATCCGGTATCCGGAAGACAGACGTTCAATGGCAGTTGCCATAGAATTGTGATTTTTGTTCAATGTATTATTGGCAATCATTGCCGTAACGTTATGATTAATCCGCATTTCTTACACCCCTTTACATTTCAGAGGTTCTTCATAAGCTATCATCCATGATTCGTTATTCCGAAACTCATTTTTCTTTCTGATTTAATTATCGGAGAGGTGTTCCAAAATCTTTAGACCAAATATAAATACACCAGCATAAAGTGACAGAAACTGCCGCCCATACAGAACAGATGAAAAATCTCATGTGTTCCGAACTTCTGATGTTTACCATTAAATTTCTTCCCCTTTAATGCATAAATCACACCGCCAATGGTATAAATGATTCCTCCTGTCAGCAGCCAGGCAAAAGCACCGCCCCCCAGATTCCGAATCAATAGCGGTCCTGCAAGCATACACAACCAACCCATGAGTATATACATTACAGAGGATACCCATTTCGGACAGGTCACCCAGAACATCTTGAAGGTAATTCCCAGTGCCGCTACACTCCAAATCGTTGTCAGCATCAGATATCCTACTCTGTCTCCCAAACCAATCACACATACTGGAGTATAAGTGCCTGCAATCAGAACAAAAATCATAGCATGATCCAGCTTTTTCAATATCATATTTCCTTTTTCAGAAATATTAAAGGTATGATAAGAAGTACTGGCTCCATACAATAGAATCATGCTGGTAATAAAGACTATAACCGCAGCAACATGTTTTCCCTGAAATCCTTCTTTGGCCTTAATAATTAGTGGAGCTGCGGCAGCAGCCGCCATAAGCATACCGATAAGATGCGTAATAGCACTTCCCGGATCTTTAATTTTATAAGTTTTAACAGTTTCCACATAAATGACCTCCTTTTTATAACAGCTCCTCTTGTGATTTTAAAGACTGCTGTAGTATAATAATCATGTATTCAGTAATTGGCATTACCTGCAAGCATTCAATTACCGCCTTTCACAAGATAAGGTTTTAATATTTTATGATGTAGTTTTGAAAACTATGTTTCATTGACTTGATATTATCATATGCAGTTGTGATGTGCAAGTGTTATTTTCATTATTTTTTTCATATTAGTGATTTTTTATACGGATTTCAGAAAGAAACATACTATAGATTGCAAGGAGTACTTTATGAAAATTGCTTTAACACAAATGGATATTGTCTGGGAAAATCCTATTGAAAATAAAAAAATCTGTCAGAGACTGACCCAAGAAGCAGGCAAACAACACTGTGACTGGATTATTTTTCCTGAAATGACACTGACCGGTTTTACTATGAATCCGGATCAGTTTCGGGAGCCAATTCACGCCGATGCTCCCACAAGGTCTTTTTTTCAACGCCTTTCTCTGGATTATAACATCGGTATTGCCTATGGTTATATTGCATGCAAGCAGGAACAGAATTATAATCATTTCGTATATGTACAGAACGGCGTCACTATCTTTGAATACGCCAAGCTCCATCCTTTTTCTTATGGAGAAGAGTCCTATCATTATCATGCGGGCAGTCAGATTATGACCACCCAAATAGGGGACCCATCAATTACTTTGTCCGGTTTCATCTGCTATGATTTACGCTTCCCTGAAATATTTCAAAAAGCTTCCAGGGATGCTACAGTCATTTTTGTCACAGCTAACTGGCCGGAGCCGCGTATTGCACACTGGTACTCCTTACTTCAGGCAAGAGCCATTGAAAACCAGTGTTTTATCATCGGAGTCAACCGAACCGGAGATGGCGGTGGACTGCATTATATTCCAAGCTCTGTCGCATTCAATCCTTACGGAGAGCGGATAACACCGGAGTCAGACAGTGAATTGTTATATGCAGATATTCAACCGGAACTGGCAGAACAATACCGAAATGCATTTCCTTTAAAAAAAGACCGCAGAGCGGATTTATATGAAACTTCTCTACAACCTTCCTTATATGACATATCTCAATGATTCATCTAATAATTTCCTTCCTTGTTTCCGACATATATATTAGATATTTCGGAAAAGGAAGGGCAAGACATGTCATATCAATACCATTCATCAACAACTTATCAAACCTATACAGATTCCAATCCCCAGCTTGGTATTCCGGTTGGTGACAGCCATACCAAAACCATTGGCAGTGAAATAGATTCCCGGAATCACTCTGCCCTTTCTTTGGGTTCCATCGGTGATATTCTGACCGGTACAGTCTTACAAGGCGGTGATTCTCCGATTGTAGAAATGAATGGTACTCCGATTCAGGTACGTTCTGATGCATTGAAGCAAAGCCGGAAAGGAGAACAAATCTATCTCCAGATTACCCAAAGTACCTCATCTGAAATAACCATGAAAATCATTGACCAAAAGACGGTTTCTACTGCTACCCGCAACGGTTCCATGCAGACAGAAATCATGAAAAATACTGCCCAATTTGTGAAAAACTGGAAAGAATTTCAAGAAGAACAGACTCCGGATACCCAATCCATAAAGGAGGATACCGACTACATTCTTCAAGGTATGACTTCTGAAGAAAAAGCAAAACTGCGCCAAATGGGCATCGATATCTCCGATTCTAATTTAACCGTGGTAAAAAGCCTGCTGATGCAAATCCGCGGAAAAGAACAGGACGCTGATTTGCAACGTGCCATCGATACGGTGCGTAAGCAGATTATTATGGAAAATCCGCAAAAAAATCCGGGGGAATTTCAAATCACCATTCAGGAGCAAACCTTGAGCATATCTTCTGTTACAGAAGAAGCAAATGGGTTTCTTCCTATTACAGAAGAACAATCGGTTTATCTCATTCAAAATAACCTTTCCTTAAATCTGGAGAATTTGTACAAAGCCCAATATAGCGGGAAATCCATGCCGATTCATACAACCATTGCTCCATCTGCATTTCAACAGATGCAGCCACAGATTGAACGGGCCCTACAGGCAGCCGGAATGGAAATAACAGAAGATAATTTGAATTCTGCCCGTTTTCTCTTGGACCACAATCTCCCGGTAAATACAGATTCCCTGCTTACCTATGCTGCCATTCAGGATATCAATAAGCATGGTTTCTCTGCTTCCCGGATTCAGGACAATTTAGTGGATGCCACTGCAGAACAACTAAGCAGTCAGAGTAATTCATACTCATCGGAACCGGAAACCGAATTTACCTTCGGATATTACCGCCGGACAGAGCTTTATTTTTCTTCTCCATCCGCTACTGCTGACCAGATAAAAGAGGATTTGAAACAGATTACAGAACAGGGTTTTCAAGCATTTAGCCAAACCGGACTGCCATACACTCTGGACCTGTTATCTGCTTTTTGCCGGAATTCCAATTTTCCATTCCATGGACTTACTTATTCAGAAGATATTCAGAGTTCCTCGGTCTCTCAAGACAACATATATTTGGATTCAAAGGAATTAACTGCCTTGACTGCCCATCGCCAATTGGAGGAGATACGATTAAAAATGACATGGGAAGCCAGCTATACTCTTGCCACTGAAGATATTCACATCCGTACAAAAGAGTTATCTGAAGTAGTAGATGCCCTCCGTAATCAGGAGCGGGATTACTATAGCCGGCAATTTCAAAATCAGGGAATAGAACCAACGGCAGACATGCTGCGGCTGACACAGGATACGAACCGAAAAATGCAGGAACTTCCATATCTGCCGGCTTCTGCTTTAAGTGCAACCTATTTTTCCGGTTCATTTACCATAGAACGATTATATGAGAGCGGAACCGGGGCAATCAACCGGATGCACACTACCCTTTCCTATACTCAGGTAAATTCTTATGAAACCCTGATGACCCGTCCTCGCAGCGATATGGGAGATTCTATCCAAAAAGCATTCCGAAATGTGGATGATATATTAGGAGATATGAATCTGCCCACAACGGAAGACAATCAACGTGCTGTCCGGATTCTTGGCTATAATCAAATGGAAATCACTTCAGAAAATCTGGAACAGATAAAGGTCGCTGACCAGCAGGTTCAACGTCTGATTCAAAACCTACAGCCTTCCATCGTACTGAATCTGGTACGGGATGGTATCAATCCTTTAAATATGCCAATCCAGGAACTAAATACCCTGGTACAGAACTATATCAACGAAGAGGGCATTGCCGATGAAGGAAAATACAGTGAATTTCTCCAGAAGTTAGACCGAAAGAAAGGCATTTCCCAGGAAGAACGCCAAGGCTATATCGGTATCTACCGCTTATTAGATAAAGTAACAAAATCCAAAGGGAAAGACATCGGAACCCTGGTTCGTAATGGTCAGGAACTTACTTTACAGAATCTGCTAACCGCCCACCGCAGCAATCGTTCAACCGGAATGAATACTACTGTAGACCAATCCTTCGGCGGCTTAGAAGCCGAGCAACCGGATAATTCCATCGATACCCAGATTGAAGAAGCCTTTTCCGGAACTGTTGCTTATAATCAATTGCTGACAGAGCAGTTATTTCATAGGATTACGCCTGATTTGATTGCAGAAATGACAAAACAGGCAGCAACCGGTATGACATTGGAAGAATTCTTTGATACCGTTCAGGAACAATTGACGGATGAAACCAGCTCCTCCTATGTGAACTCGGAGGAACAGAGTCAAGATATGGAACCCCAACAGGAAATTAATGAGATGCTGTTACAGAATTTGGACACACTTCCGGATGATACCCTGCATTTTATGAATTCCATGGATATCTTTCCATCTCTCACGAACTTAATCCTATCTGCAGAGATTCTTCGTGAAAATAATCGTACCTTCCGGGATATAGAACGGCTCAACAGTCATTCCCCGGCTCTTTCAGAAGAAGAGAATCCACACCACCAAATGCAGGAATTAGCAGAACATTTAAACTCTCCGGAAGAAATGGAAGCTGCCTATGCCAAACTGGAAGCCACTGTTACTGAAACGGTTCATCAAGCAGACGGAACAGGCTCCATTACGGCCATGGATATACAGGCTCTAAAGCAAATTCGTTCCGGTTTACGGATTATGCAGAAAATGAGCCGAAAGGAACAGTTCGAGATTCCATTCTCCGTAAATGGCCAGTGGAATGTCATGCATTTATCCGTTATACAGGGCAGGGAAGAAACAGGCAGACTGGAGGCAGTTATTCCGAATACCGATTATGGTAGGTTATCCGCTTCCCTGACATGGAAGGAAACCCATTGGGAAGGCAGTTTTTATTCTGATACCCGGGAAGGAACCGTCTTATTGGAACAGCATCAGCAGCTTCTTTCCGATGCATTGGATACTATGTCAGCTACTATCGACAATGCCCCAACCACGAATGATATGTATCGAATGGCAAAGCAGTTAGTTGTGATTATGAAACAGATTACAGGTGCTTAGAAAGTTTTTACTTGCTCCACAGTTTCTGTTACTGAATAAAAGAATACATAAAAGTACCGCCGTACTTACGATTTAAACCTGTAAGTACGGCGGTACTTTTAATCTTATTCTAATATCTTTTCTTCTCAAATATTATAAATAGTTTGCCGGATTTACCGCAACCCCATTTACAATAATCTCAAAATGAATATGTGGACCTGTACTATTACCGGTATTACCAGTCAATGCAATGACTTCTCCCTGTTCCACATACTGTCCATTGCTTACCTGAATGGAACTTAAATGTGCATATCGGGTACGGACGCCATCTCCATGATCAATTACTACACAATATCCGTAGCCACCAGACCAACCGGCAGATACAACGGTTCCGGCTCTGGATGCACGGCAGGCAGTTCCAACCGGAACGCCCCAGTCAATTCCTTTATGAATCGTTCCCCATCTAGGTCCGAATCCGGAAGTTAAAGTACCATAAGTCGTCGGGCGGATATAAGTCGGAAGCGGCTTTGTACCCCGTTCTACAATCTTTGCAACTGCTTCTGTATTAATCTGTTCTTTAATTATTTCACGATTGGTTTCCGTTCCATTATTATAACTGACAATGGCTGTTACTGTCCGATTTCCGGTTTGCGGCTCCTGTAGAACCGTATTATCTCCTACATACTTATCCGGATTATCTACATACTGTACATCTGCTTCATAGTCCTCTGTATATGTGGTTTGTTCTTCCATAATAACAGATAACTCCGGCTTTGGAACCATAACTACTATCTGATCTCCAATTAAGATATTAGAATCTGCTTCCAAACCTTCATTTATAGCCAGTAACTCATTGGTAGACATACCATATTTATCAGCAATTAATGACAGACAATCACCTGCCTGTACTTGATAAATCTCATTATTTTCCTGCTCCTTCGTGATTTCTTCATAAGCAGTCTGCACATCCGTCAGTTGTTCTTCTGATACATAAGTTTCAATAATTTCAACCTGTTCCTGGAATTCTACTGACAGGATTCCATCTTCTCCTACATCTGTGGATGCATCTGCAACAACAGGGTTTCCTGCATCATCCGTCGATGCCAGAACCGGAGGATTATTGGCTGTTTTAGACGCGTTCACTACATTGGTTGTCATAGTTGCAACTTCCAGCTTGTTGTCAGCTTCCAGTTCAATCACAAATTCATTATCCACATCATAATCACTCTGCACCTGCTCCAACAATGCCAGCACTTCTGCCTCACTGCCCAGTGTAACAGTATAATTATTAATCTTAATGGTATATGCCAGCGTCTTTTCTGCAATCCGGCAATCGGTTAACTCATCATATATCTTCTGTGCCAGTTCTCCCTGAGTAGATACCTGGGATGCTTTTGCCTTCACTGGTTCATATGTAACCTCTGCATTTAACAGTGTCAGACATTCTGACTGAGAATTCAATGTCAGTCTGGCATTTTCATAAGCTGCAACTGCCTGCTCTTTTCCTTCTGCAATACCTACAACTTGTCCATTCAGTCGAACCTGATACCGCTCTGATGCGATATCACTGCTTTCCGCTACCGGGAATGCAAGTAATGCAACTCCTGAAGCAATCAATAAAGCACGATACATTTTTAATTTTCGACGTGTGGTTCTAATGCTACGTCTGTTCATAATCATACTCCTCTATTCATACGCGAAAACCTGTTACATAAGATGGTTACTTTTTTGTAACACTTTCGTAATATATCATAGCAAATTATCCATCTAATGTAAAGCATTTCCTTTATTTTACAGAGCGTTTTCTTCTTGTCTGCGTTCCAATGCCTTTATGACTTCATCCATCAATCCTTCTACGTCCTGCCCCTCTGCATCTACTACTATATCCGCATATCTTTCATACAGTGGAACTCTCTCATCGTACAGGTCTTTCAGGGTCTGTCCGTCTTTCAGCACCACTCCCCGTCTCCGTATATTTCCTAACCGGCTGCAGATTGTTGCATAGGAAAGTTTCAGATAAACCACCGTTCCAATGTTCTTCAAGTGCTCCATGGCATCCTGGCAATAAACCACACTTCCACCGGTAGCTATCACATGCTGCTGGGTCTGAATCCCTGCATTGACTGCATTTTCTATCTGAAGGAATCCGTCTTCTCCTTTCTGAGCAATGATTTCCCGAAGCAGTTTTCCTTCCCGTTTCTGAATCAGCAAGTCAGAATCTGTAAATTCATACCCCATTACCTTTGCCAGTACAACACCGATGGTACTTTTTCCACAGCCCGGCATTCCAATTAAAACCACATTATTCTGTTCCATCCTCATTATCCCTTCTTTCGAACTGAGTAACCGAAGGTACCCAGTTGTTCTCCGATTCCATAATACCGTCCATGGGAATACGCCAGTAGCTTTGCCTTTGCCAGATCAAAGGTGCCTTTTTCATCCAGATATTCTTCACTTACCTGTACATTTACCACTTCCGCAATAAACATATCATGGCTGCCCAATGGTACAATATCTTTTACCCTGCATTCAATATTCACCGGACTTTCCATAATAATCGGTGCATGAATCTTCTCTGCTTCTCCTTTTGTCAATCCTACTGCCTGAAACTTATCCTCATCCCTTCCGGAACGAACCCCGCAATAATCAGTTGCCTTGACCAGATTTTCCGTTGTCAGATTTACCACAAATTCTCCGGATTCCTTTATCATAGGATAGGAATACCGTTCCGGTCTGACCGAAATATAGAGCATGGCAGGATCCGAACAAATAGTACCGGTCCAGGCAATCGTCAATACATTATCCTTTCCTTTCTTATCTCTGCATGTCACCAGTACCGCCGGCAATGGATACAGCATATTTCCAGGCTTCCAACTTTTCTTACTCATACCAGTTTCCTTCTTTCTATATCATTTTATTACATATTGCGACTCATTCCAAATGTATTATCTGCAATGTAACTCTATCCATGTAGAGAATACTTTGTTATCCCACTTTTCGCAAGTCATTTCCACAGATTTTATTGTTTTCTATTGTTATACTGTCGATTTCTGTTGTAATTCACTAAAAGAAATCATATAATATGAAATAATTGCAGGTGTGAATCCATAGAGAACGATTGCCTGTTTTATTTCGCACACTGGGAGGTAACTCATGTCCGCACAATATCTAGACATTGAAAATATTCCGGAATCTTTACAGAAAAAGGTGCATCAAAGCCTTGCATTTAAAACTGGTAAATTTGTCTGGAGAATCAAGTTTAATACTCCTATGAATCCTTCTACGGTAAATGCAACCAATATGTTCTTAACAAATGAATTTGGAGAAGTGATAAAGACTAATATCCGATATGATATTCCAAATAATACAATTGAAGTGTCACCTTTGGAACCTTATGCCGAAGGCTTATTTTATTATTTAAATATTACAACCAAAGTCCAGTCCAAAGGTGGCCAGAAATTAAAAGAACCTATTAAAATCAAGTTCAAACTATAATATCAGTTTCCATCTACCCGGTCTTTTACAAATCCCAGAAACATATCCCATTCATCGGGATGTTCCACATAAAAACAGGGACATTCTTTTCCTGTTACATCATAATGACGAATCACATCTTTTTCCGGATCCAGATGATAATACTTACACAGTTCAGCAGTCAGCTCTACACAACGGTTATAGGTTGCTGTGGTAAATTCTCCTGATTCATCGGGATGACAACATTCAATAGACAAACTATACCCATTTGCCTCATTAGAAGCATAGGCAACTTCATTCAACGGAACACACTGTATGATTTCTCCCTCCAGACCAATAACAAAATGACTACTGGCTGAGGTAATGGGATTCTCTGCAAGACTCTCAAAATAATCCCGATTTTCCTGAGCCGTTGTACCGGGATTTCCTGTATAATGAATCACTATCTTTTGTACATTCTGCAGCATATCACCCGGTCTGGAATAATCATTAAGCGTCAAAAACTCTTCCTGTATTCCCAACTCCGGAAACTGTTCTGATGCTGACACAATGGGTTCCACGTAAATCCTTTGGGGCAGAAATGCAGCATTACCTTCTTTCATGGCACCGGTGGTTTTAATCAGGAATACAACTCCCAGTATGATTGCCAATGTTCCCCCCAGTACCGGCATAAACCTAAAGACGTTTACCATTCGGCTCATTTGCTTTCGTTTTTTATCCCCTTTGTTCTCTGCCATACTCCTGCCTCTTTTCTTCCGCACTCCATACCTGCTTCATTTTCTTTATACACCGCACAGCATATAGCTATGCGGCGTATCTTCTATATAAAAAGCAGCCGGCAAACTGGTATCTTACCCTTCTGAACCATCTGGCAATCCTCCGTTTTTTGTAAATTACGACTGCTGACCTGTTTATTCTCTTATAACATACTATATGCTGTGAAATATCCTTTCGTTCTTGTAAATTTATTATTGACATTTTCTATGTCTTGTCATTATAATTATATCATATCGATGATTCTTTAAAAATCTGTTTATGATTTCTGATTTTTTTCTTACAATTATCCGGAAAGGTGGTCTTCTATGTCTCATTATTTACTTAATTGCAATTGTATCCCTCTCATTCTTCTACTGGTAATGTTACCTTCCGTTCCTGTTTTTTCCAGTCTATTAATCTATCATTCCGGCCAGGATAACAGGGAATCTGTTCCTACCATGGAGGAACTTCCGATCATTACGGATCTTACATTTGAAAGCACGAATATCTGTTCTTCTTCCTATGCCATTGATAACGACCGGATTATCTGTAAGTTCACTACTTTAGAACCCTGCTGCCTTCCGGCTACGCTTGCTCTTTTTTCGCCTACTTATACCATAAATACCAGTTCTGCCATGAGTCTTACTATCCCTGTGAATTCTTTGCCGTTTCCCTCGCCCAACAAGGGAACCACTCTCTATCTGCTCAATCCACTACAGGATGGCAGACATTGGATTTGCAGTTTTTCCATTCAGACTGGATATTTGCCGGATCAGGCATCCATACAGGCATGCCAGATTCTAAACTGTATTTTTCAGAACGGATATCAATACTATGGCCGGAACCCCTGTATCACTTACTTCGCACCGATTCTCTTTCATTATCAAATCACCAGCTTAGACTCAGATGCTATGGATTCTCCGATGCTTCCAGAAAACCATACTGCTTTCAATTATAAAATTCTGGAAATCACTTCAAACCACCCGGTTAAACTTCTTCCACCCTATCAATATCAGACAGAATCAGGGCAGGTCTGGGAATTTTCCATGATTGATGCTGCAGGAAACGGGCCTTGTGCAATTACATTTTTGCTTGAAGATACCGATGTGCTATTGTATAATTTAACCAATAGCGAAAACAAGGAGGCATTTTATGCTGGAAAAAGCCATAGCCATTGCCGTTGAAGCACACAGAGGTCAAATCGACAAAGCAGGGAAGCCATATATTCTTCATCCTCTGCGTGTTATGCTGTCCGGAAAAACGGAAAACGAGATGATTTGCGGCGTCCTACATGATGTTATTGAAGACACGCCGGTATCGATTGAAATGCTGGCAGCAGAAGGCTTTTCCCAGACCATTCTGGATGCCCTTCTTTTGTTAACCCATGAGCACAATGTTCCATATCAGGATTACATTGCATCCATCTCCCGGAATCCTTTGGCCGTTCAGGTGAAGCTCTATGATTTGCACGATAATTTAAATAGAGAACGTCTGGGAATCCTAACGTTGGAAGATGAACGACGTATGGAAAAATACAAAAAATCGCAGGAATATCTTCTGCGATTTCTTGATTATGCAATTCAGAATCCTGAATAACTTATTTCACTTATTCTGCAAAGCAGGCGTCTATAATCTCTTGTGCCTCTGTATTGTTGTCACATACGCACAATATAACATAATTTCCTTTTGTTATAATTACCGGATTTTCTAATTTTGGAACTTCAGCAGCATTATAGCTCTGGAAGGAAGCCAATTGCGCTTCTACTCTTGCTTCTACTCCATCTTTTAATACAGTCACCTGTTCTGCGGATGCTGCTTCCAGTACTGCAATTTCCTCTGCTGTTGCATTGGTCCCCATATATACTTTTCCGGATGCTACTGCATCAGAGCTGATTCCATACAAGGTTAATGCCTTATTTAAATCGATTTCTCCCAACTGATCCTTCCATGTAACACCGGAATATAAATCATCTGCCAAGGCAGCCGTATCAATTACCTTGTTGGTTGCTCCACCACATCCTGCCAGTAACATAACTACGAACGTTAAAATTATTGTTAATTTCAAGTTTTTTTTCATTTTGTTTCTCCTTATTCTTCTTAATCATTCTACTATTTTAGTTTGTAAGTATGACTCTTTAAGTATTCCAGCCAAATATCACAATACTGCCCATTGCAATGTATGCCATCCACGCTGGCTCCCACAGGTAAGGCACCTGTTTCATCTGCCAATGCCGATGCTACATCCAGATAAATCACATTTTGCTCCTTACAAATCTCTTCAATCATGGCATTGAACCGACTCACATTAGCATTATTATAAATCGGATCTGTAGCTGAACGTTCCGCAGAAATTGGAATAATGTTCTGAATATAAATCAACGCATCCGGTTGCAACTGCTTAATATCCCGGATCAGTTTTGAATACTGTTCCTGAAACAGGTCATCATAAGGCCATCCTAATTCATTTACACCAAACATGATATAGATTTTATTATACTCCTGTTCCTGTAACGCCTCCATGACGGTTACGGTTCTGCCATCATCCGTAGGCACAATGGCATCCGTATAAATACGGGTAATACTCAGCCCCT
>CAMEWU010000027.1 GCA_945946715.1 uncultured Clostridium sp.
ATGACTGCTTCATTTTCTTCTTTTACACTCTTGTCCTTCCAGTAATCCAGATAATCATTCATGCTTTCCTTACGGTTTAATTCTTCCTGACAAGTGACAATTGCTGTCTCTCCTCTTGTAATTTCAGCCTGCAAGTCCCGGATTTCTTCCATTAAGGCTTCCAGCTTGCATTTATCTCTCTTAATCTTCAAGCTTTCCTGGTTTAAACGCTGCCCATTCATCTGTGCCAACTGTTCTGCCTTCCGTTGCTCCAGTTCCTGCATTTTTTCTTCCCTGTCCTTAGCAACCGTTGCACCTGTAACACATACATCTGCAATATTTGAACATTGCTTTGCCTGATTTTCATATAACTCCAAAAAGGCAGAAACCCTTGCCTCCAACACATGAAGCAATTCTGTCTGCCGGTCATAATCTGCAATTTCCCGTTTTTTACGAGACAGTTCTACCAGCTTATCCTTAATTTCCAACAGGGTATGTGCCATATCATCCGAACTGTCATTCTTATCAATCTTTACCAGATATGCTTTTTCAATGATTTCTTCAATTAATAAATCCTCTACCACCTTACGGGCAGTCTTATAATTCGTTTCAAAATACGTCCGGACATGACCTTCTGTCTTGTTAATCCCACGAATGATTTCCCAGTGGCTTTCATACAAGCCATAGCCACTGATAAAACGCTGGTATTCACCTTTCCGCTCGAAAACATGAACCTCTAATTTCAAGTCCCGTCTTCCCAGCTCCTTCAAATAATTCTTCCAGCCACTATAGCTGACACGCTCTCCGTCTTTCACCAAAGGAAGATTTACAATATCATTGTCATTATAATCCCGATAAAAAATACAATAATTAAAATATTCTACCGCGGCAATTTCCTTACCGCCTTCTTCCTCATCCGGCGAATCCTTTGCTTTTCTGGCACAGAACCCGGTGGTCATATAACGATATCCCTCATGGATATCCGGTTCATCTAATTTCCACTCAATCAGAGAATGTATGGTGGTATTCCCACTACCGGTACGAAACAACTTTTCAATGGGCTGCTTCTCATCTAAAGTACAATTCGGAATCAGATTCTGCAACAATAACAGCATCAGAATACTTTTACCACCACCATTTGCCAAATCATATAAGGTGTTCTTTCCATACATACGCATGGTAAAGTCATCGTACTGCTGAGTACCAAAGTTGTATTTTACGTTATTGACACGAATTCGATTAATACTCGGCATGCTCTTCACCTCTTTCTAACAATTCGTAAATCCTTCCCCGGTATTCTTCAAAATACTGCTCTGTCAACGCCTTTAACCGGTCCGTTGGATAATATCGTTCATTGACATCTACAAATAAATTCTGACTTAAGAGAAAATTACAAACCAGCTTCGTAAAGCCCATCTGGGAAGCTCTGGAAGCACGAAGCTGTTCCCTGTCTTCCCCGGTTACCACCGGTAATTCTTCCCAAAGCAGCGCAATGCTCTTAAAACTGTTTTCCTCAATTTCCTCCATGCTGTATATACTCAAATCTCTGGTGATTGCCGAAAGAGAACCGGATACCTCTTTCACGATTTCCTCCAGCCGTATATACTCCCGATACTGGTAAGAAGCAGAATCCTGATAAAAACACAACAAAATCTGGTACATGATATAGTACGCCATATACAACTCCCGATTATAGCGAAGTCCCATAAGCCGCTTCAATTCCTCATTGGTATAGCCAAATACCCGGTTTCCTTCTCCGGCACTTAAGTATAAGGCTTCCTTGTATTCATACAGATTCAAATTCAGCTTCTTCAATATTTGATTCAAAATCTCATAGACTTCTGCATTCTGGTAATATTCCTCGTATAAGCTTCCATTTTCCGGATGAGAGCGCCTGATTTCCTCACCCATGGTAAGCTTTGCATACAGTTCCAGTGCTTTATCCATATTGCGACTATCCATTTCCTCTGTTCCTTTCCTTATCGAATTCCGTTTCTTAATCCTGCTACTCAGTTAAAATTTTTCCGTTTTGAGAATCTTTTTTATTATCCTCGGATAAATAGCAAATTGGTAATAGTGAACTCCCTTTCTCCTCTTGTAATTGGAATCTCTTCCTGTACCAAAAACTCCAATGTAAACTTCATATCCCAGAACCGTTCCTTTTCATCTTCCGTAAATGCTTCCATTATCAGATTCTCTAAAAAGGTTTCCGGCTTTTCATATAATTGCTGTAAGGAATATTCTGTTTTCTGGGCAATATGTACCAGAAACGAATAATAATCACCGTTACTTAAGAAATCTTCTCCATACTTGATTTCCAAAATAGCATTGAATTCTTTCAATTCTATCCTATCCTTTTTTGACAACTGATCTAACAATTCATAGAATATTCTGCCAAAGTTATGAGCAATTCGAACATCTTCTTTTTCATCTTCATATTGAAAGTCCCGATTGGTTTCTTCTTTTACTACTTTTTCACCCTTTTCCACGCTATCCGACTTATAGGTCAGCATATTATCAATAGACTTCATGGAAAACGATTTTTCCAATTTCGGTGTAAAAAGTGGAGCTAATATATAAATCATATCTGCCGGTGAATCCTTCTGCTCCAGTTTTTGCAGACTGCCTTGGAAATCAAATACATTCCGCAATTTTCGAAGCTTTGCCTGATGAATCATCTTATCTGTAATATCCTGCAATTGCGTAGTTTCACGGATTAATTCTCCATGGCGATGAATGGTCTTTTTCAATTCCGTTTCCAGTTTATTGATTTCTTCTAAAGATTTATAAAATGCAGTTGCTTCCTGTTTGCCTGCACCTTCCAACGTGGCTTTACTTAACGTCTGCTCGATTAACGCTTTATTCTTGGCAAATAATTTCTGCTCCTCTTCAAACCACCGTGCCACTGTCCCCATATATTCTTCGCAAGCTTTTGCTCCTTGGAATACATCATGCCCTAACAGTTCAATAACTTCTTCTTTCTGCGCCACCAGCCGCTTCACTTCGCTGTTAATCCGGCGTACTACATCAATACCACCTTTGAAATTCTTGGCATTAATCATTTTTTCCAGCAGTAACTGCTGGACACTGATTTTACTTTCATCCTTAATTTCCTTGGTATCTAAATAGAATTCTATTCCCTCTGCAGTAATCCGGTATTCTACAACCCCTTCCCGAATATCACTTTCAATTAAACGTACTCTTGCTGTTTTCCGCTTTTTATCCTCCGGATCAAAAAAATGAAATTCAAAAGGTTTTCCTTCATTTTTTAACTTCTCAAAAATATATGCAACTAATTCCTGTTCTTCTTCCGGCTCCACCTGCAAATTGAAATCACGCCTCAGCAATTCTGTTAAAAAGTGCTCGTACTGCTCATAGGTAATTGCCTGCTCATTAAACTGATTTTCATTAATAAAAAAGCGCAGGCTGGCCATGGTAATATAACCCATATCCAGTTCCGCAAATCGTCCTTCCTTGTACTGGGTAAAGGTGGTTTCATTTAAAACAAAAAAGGGATAGTATTTCCGCAGATTCTGCATACGAGCATGGTGCTCTTCCATGATATCATTTATCATAATGTAGGTTTCAGCCACAAGAAATTCTCCTTTGTATCACAAACTAAAAATAGGGTGTATGATTGTCAGACTTGGAACAATCACACACCCTATATAATACCATATGAAAGGAAAAGTAACAACCATTCACACTCTTTATTCTTTCTCTTCCATCAGCACCCGCTGCACATGCAAAGCCAGATATCCGATTTCTACTTCGTCTATCACTTTGTTTAATGCTTTTCCAATCTGTCGGCATACCGTTTCCGAGATTTCATATGCTTTCGGATAATTCTGCAAGATATAGGCATTCATATTCAGTTTCAGTACCTCGCCTTTTTCTGCACGGGCAAACATGAATTTTACATGATTCATCAGGCGATTATAATCCAGAGATAAAATGTCAATTTTCTTATTAGTCTGTTCTTCTATCTGGGTGACACATTCCCGGATAACCCTTGCTATCTGCATAGAAACAGATACTTTTTCATCCTCAATGGCCGAATGCACATGAATGGCAATATATCCGATTTCATCCTCCATGATTTCAACACCCATCATTTCCTTTAGCAGTGGTTTTGCCAATTCTGCTATTTTATATTCTTTATAGAACAGAATCCGGATATCACTGGTCAGTGGATTGCTAATCTGTTCTCCTGCTTTCATTCGCTTGACTGCATATGCAATATGGTTTGCCATAGGAAAGAGAATGTCCCGGTCTATTTCACCAAATTCAACTTCTGCCTGTTCCAATATACGATTGGATATTTCAAAACATTCCGGTGGAGTGTCTCGAACCATTTGCTTTGCAGTTCCCGGCTCGGACACATTTTTCATAGAATAAACACTGACATCTTCTGTGGCTTCTACTCTCTCAGAGACTTTCTTTCCGAAGCCAATGCCCTTTCCCAGCAAAATATATTCCTGATTATCCTCTGTTCCAATCGCCAATATTGCGTTGTGATTCAGTGTTTTTATAATTCGGTACATTCCCTCACCCCTACTTCCTACATTTCCGGCAACCTATTCTTCTGTAATATCAATCGCAAACAATTCCTCGCCTGCTTTAATCTCACCAGTCTTCAATACACGAATGGACTGATTATCTTCTAATTCCGTGCAAATGACCGGCGATACCAACGACGGAGCCTTCTCCCGCAGCAAATTCAAATCCAGTTTCATCAAAGGTGCTCCTGCTTTTACTTTATCACCTTCATTTACAAGAACCTCGAACCCTGCTCCTTCCAAGTTCACAGTGTCAATTCCAACATGAATCAGCATTGAAATCCCATCTTCTGTTACAAATCCGATAGCATGCTTCGATGGGAATACAAATGCAATTTCACCATTTGCCGGTGCTACCACTTCATCGGTCTTTGGTTCTACAACTGCACCATCACCCATCATTTTCTGTGCAAAGCCTTCATCCGGAGCGGTTTCAATTCCTCCTGCAATTCCTGTCATCGGGCTTTGAATGGTAATGGTTTTTACCACTTTCTTATCTGACGCAGGTTGCTTTGTATCTTGTCTTTCCTGTGGTTTTTCTGCACTATCAGTAGAAACGAATTCTTCTTCCTCCGGTGCATGTTCCAGATATTCCTGTAGCTCTGATTTAATAACCGATACTCTTGGTCCATAAATAACTTGAACACCATTTCCTTTGCGGATGACACCGGATGCACCGGTACTCTTCAATATTCCTTCATCTACCTTATTGGCATCATGTACCGTACAACGAAGTCTGGTTGCACAGCAGTCTACATCGGAAATATTTTTCTTGCCACCTAAACCGGCGGTAATTGCAATGGACAATTCATCTTTCTCAGAACCTGCCTTATCGCCTTTTTTCTTAGCTTCTACATCGCTTCTCTTATATAATTTTACTTCCTCAGAATCATCCCGTCCAGGAGTCTTCATGTTGAACTTCTTAATTAAGAAGCTGAACAGGAAGTAGTATACTACAAAATATCCAATACCAACTATTACAATCCAAATCCAGTGCGTCTTTGCATTTCCCTGTAAGATACCAAACAAGGTCATGTCAATTAATCCACCGGAGAAGGTCATACCAACACCAACATTAAATACATGCATCAACATATATGCCAAGCCTGCAAATACACAATGAATACCATATAAAACAGGTGCAACAAATAAGAATGTAAACTCCAATGGCTCTGTAATACCGGTCAACATAGAGGTCAATGCTGCAGAGAACAACAGACCACCAACTTTTTTGCGGTTTTCCGGTTTTGCTGTCTTATACATAGCAAGTGCTGCTCCAGGAAGTCCAAAAATCATCAACGGGAACTTACCGGACATAAACCGGGTTGCTTCTACTGAAAATTCAGTTGTGCTTGGATCTGCTAACTGAGCAAAGAAGATATTCTGTGCACCTTCAATCATAACTCCGCCAACTTCCATGGTTCCACCAACGGCAGTCTGCCAGAACGGAAGATAGAACACATGATGTAAACCAAATGGAATCAGCAAACGTTCCATAAAACCATATACCCAGGTTCCTGCATAACCGGACTTCATAACTAAATCACCAACAGCATAGATGCCCTGCTGAACTACCGGCCAGATAAAGAACATTAAGATACCGACAACAGTAAATACCAATGCGCTGATAATCGGTACAAAACGAGTACCACCAAAGAAGGATAACACCTGTGGAAGCTCAATCTTATAAAACTTGTTGTGCAAGGCTGCCACACCAAGTCCTACAATAATACCGCCAAATACACCCATTTGCAGAGATGTAATACCTAATACATTGGTAGTAGAACCAGCCAACATCGCTTCTGCACCACCATTAATGGTAATCATAGCACTAATGGATGCATGCATAATGAAGAAAGCAACAACTGACGACAGGGCTGCCACTTCCTTTTCCTGTTTTGCCATACCAATTGCCACACCCATGGCAAACAGAACAGGCAGATTGGCAAACACAATGTTACCTGCCTCACTCATAACTGTAAATATCATATTAAATACCGTACCCGGTCCTAATATGTTCATTAAATGATAGGTCTCTAACATGGTAGTATTTGTTAAAGAGCTACCTAATCCCAGTAACAATCCAGCTACCGGCAATAATGCGATTGGAAGCATAAAGGAACGACCAATCCGTTGTAAAACACCAAAAATCTTGTCTTTCATAACACATTCTCCTTTCTTTTATGCGATGATGCAGTTTATAGAGAATCTGCTATTTCAGGCCTGTTAGTGAATAAAAAAATAGCATCAACAACACATAAACTATCATCATCTATGTATCGCTAATGCCTGCCTACCAGTAACATGCAATTTACTAATTACATGTTACCATAGGCATCTATTGGTGTCAAGAACTAATCTTTCAGAAAATCTATTCATAAAAAGTAAAGGATACCCCGCTCAGTGCATAACGCACACCATTCTCATCAATATGACATAAATCCTCATAATCCATATATGAGCCTTCCTCCTCATTGATTGGAATTTCAGAATATACCCAGCCAACCTTTACCATTGTATACTCAAAGGAAATGGTGCCGTCTGCGTCCTGAATGGTAATCTGTTTATTATCAAAGGAATCAAACCAGTCCGTTACATCTATAAAAAGATAGTCATCACTCTCATCTATATAAGCTCTTAGTATTTCGTCTCCTCTTTCCTCTATTAAAGCATCAACCTGATTCATAACCGGTTCTATATATTCATTGTTAATCTGAATTGTGCTTGCTTCCAAAGGATTGAGGGTGTCAGGCGGATTGTCCATAGGATTTGTCTGCACAGAATAGTCCTTCCCATTGCAATATGTGAACTCTAATGATTGATTAAAGCTATTTTCTCCCTCCGGCATCGGAATATCAAAGTATCGGCTAATCATAAATACAGGTTGTCCCTGGGATTCCCCATCAATTGTCAACGGCATCTCCTGCATACCTGCTCCTCCGATGATACGGATATCACCTGCATGCAGTTCTTCGGTCATTCCATTATATGTTGCCCATACCGTCCCATCCAGAACCTCCACGGTTGTTTCTCCTGTTACAGGATCATAAGCAACGGAAAAAGAAGTTCCACGTACCGACAACGTTACATTTGGAGTAGTTACTTCAAAGGAATCGCCCTCACTTAAAGCAGAATCAATGGTAAAAAGAGCCTTTCCATACAAAAGATCGATTGCAATCCTTCCATTCTCGCTGTCTCCTTCGGCATGAAGTACAAATCCGGTATTTTCCTCTGCACCAATATGTTTATCGCTGTCTGCAAGAAGTTCCAGAAATGCTTTTTCTTCCACAAAGACTATATCTTCCGAAATAAGCTGTAAGCCTTCAAATACGGTAAGTGCCTCTTCTCCTTCCCGTTCAACAATAACACTGCCCTCATAACCATTTACTTTAATCAGACGGTACAGGTTCTCTTTCCGGGTCAAAAGAACAATCAGCAAGGCAATGCCACATCCAACAGCCACTATAATGATAGGAACTATAATATTCCATTTTTTCCTTTTTTCCATAAAAACTCCTTTCATCCACAGTTTACTGCTACCTTCATTACTGAATAGTAGAACTGCACGATTATAATTTAACATATTTTTTCAAAAGAAAAAAGTTATGGATTTCAGAAAATGCTGCAGAACTATACTGTAAGATAGCCTGTGGCACAACAGAGAGGAAAGCAATTATTTCCAGGCATGTTGAACGATGCACCATTTTTGGCGAGGTGCTCAAGTAAAGTCTTGCTAATCTTCATAGTGATACTTACATGAATAAATTATCAAGTTACTATTTTCATCAAAATTATATGTAAGTCTGTGTTCATCTGTAATTCTTCTACTGCAAGCCTTTCTATACTTCAATGGTTCAGGCTTTCCTAGTCCTTCCAATAGTCCGTTTCTGTCAATATCTTTTATAAGGTCATTGATCCGCTTGACTATCTTCCTATCTTCCTTCTGCCAGTCGGTGTATTGCTCCCATGCAGTAGGTGTAAATACAACATTCATTTATTCGTATTCCTCCAACTCTGCAATAGTTTTTGCAGTAAAACCGCCAGCTTCAGCTTCTGCCATAGATTTATCTAACATAGCAAGATACTCAGCATTTCTCTTAGCTTTCATTATTTCGTTGTATTCTGTTTCAGATAACATCACAACATTCTCATTTTTCGGTCTTGAAATAATCAATGTTTCTCCATTAAAAACCTTGTCACATAAAGATTTGAAGTTATCTCTTACATCCATTGATTTTACTGCCAGCATTTTAACACCTCATTTCCGTACTAAAAATCGTATGTTTTTTCGTACTTCAAGTTTACTATAATAGTATGCCCTTGTCAATCAATTCGATACAGGTATTTTTTATAAGTGCGTTCAATTGAACGGTGCACCATTTTGGGCGGGTCGTTCAAGCTAAAATGAAGCTATTTGCTCCATACAAAGCCAGTCTCCCTTACTATAATATTACTACAAATCAAGCAATGGCTAGGAATGCTCCCACCCATCATGGATACTCTTCAACGCAGTTTCCCACATAAGTTTATTTTATCCTTTTACATATTAGTTTTCAATGCATTGCCCAACTTAAAAGCAAAAAATATGTAGCATCAGCAGCGGAATTTTAAAAAATACACTTTTGATAATTTCCCCGTACCATTGACAAGAACGTACTAATATAGCAATATAATAGTATAAATGAAAGGAATTAATTTATGAATACAATCACTATTGCAACAAGAGAAGATAAAGAAGAGATACTTAAACTGTATAAAACAATGCTATATGGCCCGGCAGATTGGAATGAGTATTATCCAAACGAGGATACCATAGAATTTGATATTTCCCGCGATGCGCTTTTTGTCATGAAAGATGAAAATGGACAACTGATAGCAGCTATTTCAATAGATCAGGACGAGGATGTGGATAAGTTGCCTTGCTGGAATGAAGCGTTATTACCTGCCGGTGAGCTTTCGCGTTTATGCGTGAGAAAGGATATGCAGTGCCGTGGAATTGGCAAGGAAATGATGAAGTATGCCTTTCAAATCCTCAAAAAACAAGGTAAGAAGAGCGTCCACATTCTGGTTAAAACCGGACATGAGGTTGCACTTTCGGCTTACTCATCCCTTGGATTTAAGCAGGTTGGAGAATGTGTATTATTTGACAAATCATTTGTATGTATGGAGATGAGTCTTATTACAGATTCCGACTGATACCCCATTGGGGGCGATCATTCAAGTTATAATCCTTCCTGCAAAATTCTGTCATATTCTCTCTTGTTGTTCGTTGAATTTCCAATCATAACGCGTGGATTCAACGGCTGAATCAAATGATACATATCACTCTCTGTCAAAGACACACGATAATTCATTTCATGTTTCTTACCATCTTTCATCCAGAATACAATATTAGCCGAATGTTGATTCCCTGTTGAAAGCCTCTTCCGATACAACCACTCTACTTGTGACAGCTCAATTGGCGATGACGGTTGGAGTTTCTTAAATACATACCCTTTCGTTATCACTTCCGTCGGCGTAATTCTCCAAATGCCTTCGTGCAATTGTTTTGCATATTTTTCAACATCGGGAGAAGATAAGAACCGTTGCCTCTGAAACATCATCCATATAAACATTACAACCACAGCAACCTCAGCACTTAATGCAAAGAGCCACACCACATTCATCCATACCAATTCGAATTTCGCATTTAACACAAACATCAAAATCGCAGATGGCAGAAAAAATAATACACTAACCAGTATCACGGCCAACTTACTGGTTTTGAATTCCTTTCCTGAAATCACCTGAAACATATCTTCTGCATTTATATTTAGGAATGTCTGCTTGTCTTCGTACATTTCATCCATCATTTGTTTCCTCCGTATATGCTTACAGCTACAATTCTTTCATCATGCACAATGATTCCGGCATCGAAATATAAGGACCATAATTTTTTATTTTTTCAAATCCGACTTTTCGATATACATGACACGATTCTTGAAGCAATTCTCCGGTTTCAAGAATCAATTTCTTATATCCCAGTTCTTTCGCCCACTCAATTAATTCAAGAACCATCTTGGTTCCTATCCCTTCTCCTTGGAATTCATCTCTGACAAATACTCTTTTCAATTCGGTTGCATCGTCGATATCACCGTACTGATATTCTCTAATTGCTCCTGCACCAGCGACTTTACCATCAACGTACACAACTACAACCTGTTTTATCTCATCTAGCTGATTGTACTGTTTATATTTATCTCTCTTAATCACTCTTCCTACTCGCCTGTCTAAATCCATATCTAACAACTGACAGTTCGTGATAAAGTCTTTATTTCTCCCAGAACATCTAACAAATTCAATAACAGCCATTACTCAACACTCCACTTTCCTCAACTGCCTGTACTACTTTCTCCAGCTCTTCCGGTGGCATTACAAGAGCAAACCGTACATATCCTTCCCCTTTACTGCCAAAAGCATCTCCCGGTGTACAAAGCACCCCGGCCTTTCGAATCATTTCCATACAGAATTCTCTGGAACTAGCATACCCCTTTGGCACCGGAGCCCATACAAACATCGTACCTTCACTATCCGGCACATTCCAGCCAATTCTACGAAAGCCTCCACATAAGGTATCCCGCCTTCTCTGATATTCCTTACACTGTTCTTTCACAAATTCTCTGGATCCATCTAAGGCTGCAATGGCACCATATTGAATCGGAAGAAATGTTCCAAAATCAAACTGACTGCGTAACAGCTTCAATGCATCTACTGCGTCTTTTCTTCCTAACATAAAGGATACTCTGGCTCCGGTGATATTAAAGGACTTGGATAAGGAGAAAAATTCGGCTCCGATATCCATGGCTCCCGGAATTGCCAGAAATGAACCGCCTTCCTTTCCATCAAAAATAATGTCAGAATATGCATTATCATGAATGACGAAGATGTTGTATTTCTTTGCAAAGGCAACGACTTCCTCATAAAATTCTCTAGGTGCCGTCCGGCAAACCGGATTGTACGGATAAGACAAAATCATTAACTTTGCTTTTCTGGCAATTTCCTCCGGAATTTCACTCAATACCGGAAGGAACTGATTTTCTTCTCTCAACTCATAAAACTCCATCTGTGCTCCACTTAAGTATGCTCCGGCTTCGAATATAGGATAGCCGGGATTCGGAAGCAACACCACATCTCCCTCATCCAGCAGTGCCATTCCCACATGGCCGATTCCTTCCTGGGTTCCATGTACTCCTGTAATGCAATCCGGAGAAATCTCAACTCCAAACCGATTCTTATAATAACGAGAGACGGCCTCTAATAACTCCGGAATGTCCCGCAGAGAATATTTATAATTCTCCGGTATAGAAGCTGCTTCTGTGATTGCATCTATCACATGCTGAGGCGGTTGAAAATCCGGCGTCCCTACGGATAAATTATAAACCATTTTGCCTTCTGCCAGCATTTGTTCCTTTAACTCATTTAATTCAGCAAAGATACCTGTTTGAAAGTGATCCAAGCGTTTTGCCTTCATTGATTCCATGTACTCAATCTCCTTCTTCTAACAGCAAAAGGCTCCCTGTTGGAAGCCTTCTGTCTTCGTAATACCTATTTATAACTTATACCCAAATGTAGGAAATGTCAACGGAGGACATTCTTTATCCTTCTCTTATATTCCATAAATGTATCGCTTAATAAGAACTCTCCACTACGAGGTTTGGGTTCTTCAATCACAAGCTCTGCAGATATTGCCGCCGGATTGCCACTCATAATATAGATTCGGTCTGATAACAGAATCGCTTCATCAATATCATGGGTAATGAACAGTGTGGAAAGCTTGATTTCTTCCATGACCTTCAAGTACCATTCCTGCATCCCGGTTCTGGTCAAAGTATCCAAAGCACTAAACGGTTCATCTAATAGGGCTACTTTATCCCCACACATGTAAGTTCGAAGCAGTGCCGCCCGTTGCCTCATACCACCGGATAATTGAACCGGATATTTCTTCTCTGTTCCGGCCAGTCCAAACTGTGGAAAGTATCCTGCTGCCTGTTCTCTGGCTTTCTTTTTCTTCACTCCGTTCAGTACCAATGGAAGTGCTACATTGTCTAATACCGTCTTATGAGGAAGCAGTAAGTCCTTTTGCTGCATATAACTTAAGTATCCTGTCTTTCCAGTAATATCATTGCCTTCAAGTAATACCTTGCCGGAATCCGGCAAGGTAAGACCGGAGAGAATATTAAACAATGTAGTCTTACCTACACCACTAACGCCCAGCAGGCAAACTAGTTCGCCTTCCTGCAAGGTTACGGAAACATCCTGTAACACCTGATTTTCCCCATATGCTTTTGTAATATGCTCTGCCTGTAATATCATGTACGTTCCTTTCTCACTCTATGGGCAAATGTGATGTACTGAAAACACGGAAATTACTTACTTAAATATTCATTAGTAAATCCGGTTCCTGCCGGTATTTCTTCTGAGAATCCATTTTCATACAACCAGGTGTAGAAAGCATCCCAACGTCCCTGGTCAATATATCCCCATTGTTCTACCTCTGCCTTATACTGGTCTGCCAGCCAAATCTGGCTTTCCTTTACCATATCTTCATCTAATTCCGGCACCTGCTTACACAGAATCTGTGCCGCATCTTCCGGATTCTCAATGGCATATTCATATCCCCGACGGGTTGCATCTAAGAATGCTTTTGCAGTTTCTGCATCTGTCTCTAAGAAATCTGTATTGGCAATAATAACCGGACTATAATAATCAAACTCCGGTGTAATATCCTTGAAATAGAACATATTGGTTTCCAATCCTGCCTGCTTTGTAGAGATACCATCCCATGCGTAATATACCCAGACGGCATCAATATCCTGCTGCAATGCAGATGGAACATCTGTCACATATTCCGGAATCAGATTCACCTTATCATAATCTCCGCCGTCCGCTTCTACAACATTCTTTATCATTGCCTGTTCAAGCTCCAAGCCCCAGGTTGCATAATTCTTGCCTTCCATTCCTGCCGGAGAGGTAATTCCGTCTTCCTTCAATGAAATGATACCGGAGGTATTGTGCTGAATGATAGCTGCTACTGCTGTTACCGGCATTTCGTCTTCGGAGGTGAATACCGGTGCTAAATAATCCTGAAAGTCAATACCAAACTGCGCCTGACCGGAGGATACCATCATGGTTGCACCATCTTCCGGTGGCTGAACGATGGTAACCTTCAATCCAGCTTCCTCATAATAGCCCAATTCCTGTGCCACATATAAACCGGTATGATTGGTATTCGGCGTCCAATCCAACACAAATGTGATTTCCTTTAATTCCTGATTTGCATTTTCTGAATTGTCAGCTACTTCATTTACATCTACATTGTTTTCTTCTGTTTTATTACCTGCATTTTCACCCTTACCACTGCATGCACATAAGGAAAATGCCAAAGCTGACATTAACACAACACTTACTATTTTTTTGAATCGTTTCATTTTAATTCTCCTTTTTTTGTTTCTCTTCTTTAAGACAATGATTCCATGGCATAGCCTGATACTGTGCCACCTTCACGATTGCCATTAATAGCAAACTAATGGCTGATACCAGAAAAATAACAGCGAACATTTTATCGTAATTATAGGATTTCTTTACACGAGTCATGTACACGCCTAAGCCTTCCAAACCACCCAGCCATTCTGCAATCACGGCACCTACTACGGAATAGGAAACCGCAATCTTCAAGCCGGAAAAGAATTCTCCCAAAGCATTGGGAAACTTTACATGCCAGAATATCTGCCACCGATTGGCTTTCATGGAACGCATCAGACGAATCATATCCGGGTCTACGGATTGAAACCCTTCTAACAATCCAACTGCAATTGGGAAAAATGATACCAATACCACTAACACTACCTTCGGTGCAATCCCATAGGAAAACCATAGAATTAAAAGCGGAGCAATGGCAACCGGCGGTACGGTCTGTGTCAGAACCAGAATTGGATATAACCCCTTTCTTACCGGTTCAAAGTTATCCATCAATGCTGCACACAGAAATCCTAAGGTCACCCCACAGACCAAGCCCAATGTTGCTTCCAGCAAAGTTACTCTGGAATGCCTCATTAATGCCGGGAAATCAGCTATAAATGCCTGTATCACTTCGATTGGAGAAGGCAGCATATAGCCTGGCACCAGACCTGTGATACAAATGAATTGCCATATCACTAAAATGCCCAATATGACAAATACCGGTATACAATTACTGATGATGCTTCGTTGTCTTTTCATCTATGGTCAGTACCTCTCCCTCCGGCTTGTATGTGATTTTTACATAGCTCATCACACTTGGACAGCCAGCCTGAATCGCAATATATTGACATTGCTTTACAATCTCCATTAATTCCTCATAGTCACCTTCCATTGCCGTTTCACAAGGTCCAACATAATAGGTAACTCCGGTGCTTTTGATATAGTCAATCACTTCATCTACAATACGTACAACCTCTTTATCCGTTGATACACCCGGTAATACCTGAATGGCTACATTTGCATTCATTTTCATTTCCTCCTTCAAGCTTTGTTTCATTAGAAAACACTTGTGCACCAGCATTTTCCAATAACATATTAAAAACCCCTTCCAAATTCCTTTGGAAGGGGTTGAAATAATCGCATACTATTTGCCTCTCAACATCTCCCTCCGCCAGCATTATCTGGATCAGGTCATGGGTTTCCCCAAAGGATTAATGACAGGATTATGTCATTTCTCAGCCTAATTCCTTAAGCACTCCTGATTTCTAGGCAATTATATATCCTTAACATTAAGAAGTCAAGTATTGGTTGTTATGCTTCTTCTGCTTTTCCCATTAGTTTCTTAACTCCGGCACATGCTACAATCACACCAAGTATCAGTAATAAAACTGCAAATATCAACTGCAATGTATTTCCTAAATCCAAGCCGGTTGCCATAAATGCTTTTGTTAACTTATAAATGGTCATACCTAAAGCAGTAAAGGTAACTGCCATCATAAAGAACATAGGAATCCAAAGCATTACGCCCTGACGGTTTGTTCTCTTTAAGAAAACTGCACAGGCAACCAGTGCAAGAACTGATAACAGTTGGTTAGCAGAACCAAATAGTGGCCAGATTTCTGCATATCCCACTTTTGCCAACAGATATGCCAACACTAATGTTATAATAGTTGCAAAGTATTTATTTGTAACAACTTTCAATATCGGATTCATTGTCTTCTCATCAGTATCACTATCCATGAAGAATTCCTGGAACGAAAGTCTTGCTACACGTGCAACCGAATCCAAAGAAGTCAGGGCAAATGCGGAAACAGCCAGGTTAATCAGTGTAAATACCAGTGAATGTGGCAGACCTGTAACTGAAAGGAAGTTTGCAATCGCACCGGCAAAGATCTGTGGCTGCGTTGTAAGTCCCTGTTCTGCTGCCTCTCCGCTGGCAAAGGATGCAACAGCGATCAAAGCAAGAACGGCCAGCATACTTTCCATAAGCATTGCACCAAAGGAAACCGGAAGCATGTT
>CAMEWU010000028.1 GCA_945946715.1 uncultured Clostridium sp.
GGCAAAAATAGGCTCTATTGTAGCCATTTCCGGTATTGCAGATATTCATATTGGTGATACCCTGTGTTCGCCGGAAGCACCGGAACCAATTCCGTTCCAGAAGATTTCAGAACCTACAATTTCTATGCATTTTCTTGTAAATGATTCACCGTTAGCCGGTAAAGAAGGTAAGTTTGTAACTTCCCGCCATTTGCGTGACCGGTTATTCCGGGAATTGAATACAGATGTTAGTTTGCGGGTAGAAGAAACCGATACCACAGAAGCTTATAAAGTATCCGGACGTGGAGAGCTGCATCTGTCTGTATTGATTGAGAATATGCGTCGGGAAGGATTTGAATTTGCAGTTAGTAAGGCAGAGGTTATTTATAAAGAAGATGAACGTGGTAAGAAGTTAGAACCAATGGAGATAGCAGTAATAGATGTGCCGGAAGAATTTTCAGGGACTGTTATTAACATGCTGACCCAGCGGAAAGGAGAATTGCAGGGAATGGCACCAATGTCCGATGGTAATGTTCGTTTGGAATTCAATATTCCATCCAGGGGATTAATCGGATTCCGAAATGATTTTCTGACATCTACCAAGGGCACAGGTGTAATTAACACAGTATTTGATGGTTATGGACCATATAAGGGAGATATTCAGTATCGGACACAGGGTTCCCTGATTGCCTATGAAAGTGGAACCAGTATCACCTATGGCTTATTTAATGCACAGGAACGAGGAACCTTGTTTATCGGACCGGGCGAGGCTGTATATGGTGGTATGGTAGTAGGACAGAATGGTAAGACCGATGATATTGAAGTAAATGTTTGTAAGACCAAGCATTTAACCAATACCCGTTCCTCTGGTTCGGATGATGCATTAAAATTAGTGCCGCCAAGAATTTTGAGTCTGGAGCAGGCACTGGAATTCATTGATACAGATGAATTGTTGGAAATAACGCCAAAGAGTCTTCGGATTCGAAAGAAGATATTAGATCCGACGCTTCGTATGCGTGCAAAACGGAATGCACAGACAAAATAGAATAAGTAAGAAGTAAAAACATGCCGGAAATCCCAAATTGGAATTCCGGCATACTTTTTCTTTATTCCTTGAGCATAGATTTTAAATCTTCGATATTGAAGTTGTAATGCTTGCCACAGAAATGGCAGTTAACCTCTATTGGTTTGTTATCTGCAATCATTTCTTTGATTTCTTTCCGACCAATACTCATAACAGCCTGATAAACTCGTTCTCTGGAACAGTCACAGTGATAACCGGTAGGAATCTGATCCATAATTGATACATCATAGCCTTCAAACAGCTTTCTCATCATATCTTCCGGAGTCATTCCCTGATCCAAGAGACTGGTAATAGAAGAAAAATCCTTTAACCGTTCTTCCAACGCAGTGATTAATTCTTCATCGGCAAATGGCATCAGTTGGATGATAAAACCTCCTGCCTGTTTCACTGTATTGTTCTTTTCCATTAATACGCCTAAGGCTACCGAACTTGGAACCTGTTCGCTGGTGGCAAAGTAGTAAGTTAAATCTTCTGCAATTTCGCCGGAAACCAGATGGGTTTGACCTATATAAGGTTCTTTTAATCCAATGTCTTTTATGACACTTAATACACCAAGGTCTAAGGCCTTTGCAACATCCAGCTTGCCTTTGCTATTGGCAGGCAGAATGACATTGGGATTCGTAACGTAACCTTTCACATTAGCAGCACCATCTGCGGTAACAATCAGACCTTCAATGGGACCGGAGCACTTGATTTGCAATGTGGTTAAATCTGTATCACATTTGCTCATACTTCCCATCATGGCACCGGCTGTCAGCAGACGGCCTAAGGCAGCGGTGGCTACCGGACTGGTATTGTGAATAGTACGGGCTGTTTCTACCATGTTCTTTGTTGTTGCTGCGAAAAAGCGGACCTGATTATTGGCGGCAGTTCCGCGGATAATATAATCTGACATACAATTTTCCTTTCCTGTCTATTTTCCGTGTTCCCTTGCTATTACATGAATACGGGTGCTTTTCTGATGGGGTGGCTCCATGGATAATTCATCATAGGCACTCTCAAAAACCAGTCCGGACTGGTTGATAAGGTGTTTAATTTCTTCCAGTGTATAAGCACGTTGAAAGTGCTCCTCCTGAAACTTACGATATAGTCCATTGTCCTCCTGAACAAAAATGCTTAAAGAGTATTCGTTTAGTAAAGATTCTTCATCATAATAATTATCCCAGATAAAACTCATGGATTCCCGGTCTTCTGCAATTGTGTTTTCTCCTAAAACGTCAGCATAATAATACCGTGTATGAAAATCAAAAATAAAATACCCACCGGGATCCAGATAATTATTTACCAGTCGAAATATCTGTAATAAATCATCAGGGCTGGTAATATAGTTTAAGCTGTCACAAAAACTGATAATTCCCCGAACGGTTCCATATAGTTCAAATTCCCGCATATCCTGAAGCAGGTACAGAATATCATGCCCGGATTTTGTTTTCTTTTCCTGTGCAAGCTCCAGCATATCCGGTGAATTATCGATGCCAATCATATCATAACCGGCATTTGCAAGTAACTCTGTAAGAGTTCCTGTTCCACATCCTAATTCTGCAATTAAGCCATTGTGAATACCATGATTTTTTAATAAACTGCAAAGATATTGGCAACCTTCATTGTATGGAACATTATCCATGAAGGCATCATAAACCTGTGCAAAGCTGGTATATGCATTCATTTGGCAACTCCTTTCTCAATAACCAAGAGAATTATAGACCGAGAAAGGAACTTATGTCAAATAGTTGTAGGAAAAGAAAAGTTGTAGTATAGTAAATCAATGAGGAGTGTACATTTCATGAAGATAAAAGACTTAAAACAGGAACGCTTAAACCTGTTATTATTAAAAAATACGATACTAATAGTTATTCCTGCCATAATTGTTTTTGTATTTATTCTGGTGCTTACCCATTTTTATCCTGTTATTTATCAAATGACATGTCATACAGTGCGTTCGTATGATGAGATTCAGGATTGGTATCAGAAAGAATGTTTTAATGTTCGAATGAGAGTGCCTCAAATACGATATACCGGTTATGATTATTATGAAGATGGCAGACAGACTGGAGCGTATTATTATGCTTTTATGGAAGAACAGTGCATGTTTTTTCTTATAAAAACCAAAGACCCGGAACCGGAGATAAATGATGTTATGATAAAAGGGAAGCTGTTGGGGAATTCAGCCAATCTGGATGCTATGAAAAATGAGTTTTCCAAAGAGCTGGGTTTAGATTCTGAATCCTTTCAATCCGTTGTGTATTCTCTGATGATTAGTGAAGTTGATTATCCATATCTGGAAAACTTTTTACTGTGGCTGTTAATAATTATGCCGTATGGTCTGGCAGGATGTATCATTGTACTGTCAGTCATCTGGACCATACAGCCTTACCGGCATCCAAGCACAAAAGCACTGGGCAATTTTGGAGACCGGAAACTGGTGTATGAGGAAGTGAAATCTCAATTAAAATACTGTTTAGTACAGCATGCATATAATTATTATATTACAGATGATTATTTGATTATCAGCAATTGGTTTAAGACGGATTTTATCCGAATTGATTACATTCGATACATTTCCAGACATATGATTACGAAAATGAATGGAAAAAAGCAGGTATTTCGACTGACCATGTCAAATCCGGAAAAAATGTTTTATGAAAGGGATTTTCGCTCAGAAGCTTGTACAGATGAAATTATGGAAGCCTTGGTTCGTCTGAATCCAAATATTGACAATCGTACTATGAAGGTATTTGAATTATCAGAAAAACAAGAAGAAAAGCAAGAACAAAATGTTAAAGTGAAATCTGAAGAGACAGAAGCATCGGAAGAGGCAGAAACATCAAAAGAGGAAGAAACATCAAAAGAGGAAGAAACATCGGAAGAGACAGAAATATCAAATGAGACAGAATCAGCAAAAGACCAGGGAGCAATAGAAGAATAGGAAAAGGAGTCGATTACTACGTAAACGGCTCCTTTTCTAAAAAATATTCAGCTAAGAAGAAATTATAAACTTCCGTCTAAAGAAGCTTCTTCTTCCAATACATCTTCATCTTCTGAAACATCAGATAATCCTTCGTATTCAAATGGAGTATCTTCTTCCGTGTCTTCTGCAGTTACAGTTTCTTCTGCCTCTTCTGCCGAATCATCCATAGTCTTGGTTGCTGGTGCTTCTTCGTCTTCGTCTCCGTTGATGCTGATAGAAGTGTAGCCACGGTTTGAGCTATCTTCTTCTGCCTCTGTTGCATCGTCATCAAAGAAATCCGCATCATCAAAGAAATCATCATCTTTTGCTCCAAGAATTTTTTCGTTGATGAAAGCTTTTGCTGATTCCAGCTTACTCTTTAAATCAATTTTTTCGAAGAATTCTTTGATCTTATCTCTGTATACATAACATGCTGTACCAATGGCTGCAATGCCTGCTACAACTGCTACTATTTTTATGATTGTTCCGCCCTTCTTACTCAATTGCCATCTCTCCTTTAATTTTTTGATATTGTTTCACATATTGAATATTTTAATACGAAACAGGGAAAAAATCAATTAGAATATAGAATAGAATCATTAATTTTATATGAAATTTACTGATTATTGTAAAAAAAGCAGGATTGTGCGTGCATCAGCACGGTTCCTTTGATATACTACTTTTATAAAATCAGTAGAAACAGGAAGAGAAGAAAGACTTGTGAAGGATATGAAGCTGAATCATAAGCAAAAAAATAATATATTAATGGTTATTTTGTCCATCTCCCTGCTTGGGCTGCTTGGAGTGTTCATTTATGCCCGTAATTGGGAGAATGTGAACCAGTATTGCCGACAGTGGAGATTAGAACAGCAGGCAAAGCTGGAACAGCGAAAACAGGAAAAAATACTGGAGTCTACCGTTAATGTGACTGGAATTGTAGAAATGTCTCATAACATGCCGGTACTGACCAGGACAGCGGAAGGTGTGGATATTCTGGAGGTGCCGTTAATTAGTCAGACCGATTGCGGATATCTGACCGGATGCGAACTGGTAAGTGGGGCGATGTTGATGAATTATTATGAGCAGGGTATAACGGCACAAGACTTATATGAAGTAATTCCGAAATCAGATAATCCAATAGATGAAAATGGCATTGGAATTAGTCCGAATCAGTACTTCATTGGCAACCCCCGGTATGCAAATGGATATGGTTGTTATGCAGAACCTTTGCTACAAGCAATGAATCAATTGCTGTCAGAAGGCTGGCATGCTGTAAACATCAGCGGAACAGATTTAGAAACCATTGAAAGCAATTATTTAATGCAGAAGACCCCTGTAATTATCTGGGCTACATTTCGTATGACGGAACCGGAAATGGGAAAGAGATGGATGTTAGAGGATGGAACGGAATTTCAGTGGCTTGCAGGTGAACATTGTCTGGTACTGGTTGGGTCAGATGAAAACTACTATTATTTTAATGACCCGGATCATCCGGGAGAAGTGATTGGCTATGAGAGGGATTTAGTTGAACTTCGATACGAACAGTTGGGAAAACAGGCAATTATCATTTCCCGTTAGAATGAAAAGAAGGAAAGAATAAAAGGAAGAAAAGGGAATGAAGGAAAAAATCGAATCTTATATTGAAGCGTTTCAAACCGCATATACTAAGATAAAACAACGATACGAAAGAATCAGTGTATTCCGTCTGATTGCCTTTTTGATTGGAATAGCCGGTGCATTGGTAGTAATATTTGCAGACCAATGGTGGGGATGGATACCGGCAGGGGCTGGAGGTCTGATATTTATTTTTCTGGTGTTTTATCACTCGGAGGTGCAGCTTCATCTGAATACATTGGAACGGTTATTGCAGGTATATCGAAGATATCAGCAGCGATTGCAGGGGGAATGGAATTCATTTTCGGATACAGGTATAGAGTTTCGGGAGAAAGAAAATACGGTTGCGGATGATTTAGATATATTTGGTGAAAACTCTTTGTATCAGTTACTATGTACAGCACATACCCCATATGGAAGACAACGTTTGGCAGAGGTGTTGCAACCGAATAATATTGAAAAACATGTGGAACAAATAATAGAACGTCAACAGGCAGTTGCAGAGCTGGCTAATAAAAGTGAGTTTTCTTTGGCATTAGAAGCATCGGCTATGGCGTGTGAAGAGGAGCAACAGGCAAAATGGAAGAATAGTAAGAAGAAAGAAAGCCAAGAGACGAAAGATGCCGGAGAATCCAAAGCCCCGGCATTGGCACTTCAGATTCTTGGCTGGTGTTATCCGACGATTATGCTGATTGTTACAATCGGGACGTTACTGCATTGGTGGAATGCGGGTGTTCTGACTGGATTGTTTTTGATTGGGTTATTGTTTTCGTTTTTAATTAGCGGATATTGTCAAAAGAAAATAGAACAAGTCATTCCATATGTATCTTCTATGGAAGCATATCTCTACATGATGGATGCAGTTGCTGTTCAGGACTTTGAAACTTCCTATTTAAAACAATTGCAGGGGAAACTGACAGGGCAGGAGACCGGACAGTCATTGCTTCAGGGAATGAAAAAGCTGGAACGGATTCTCAATGGGTATCAGCTTCGGTTTAATCCGATTCTTCACTGGCTGTTAAGTGGTATCTGCCTATATGATATTCATTTGGTCATTGCAGCAGGAAAGTGGGAGAAAAAATATGGAGATAGAATGCAGGAAGGCATACGGGCACTTGGGGAGATAGAAATGTTGTCCAGCCTGGCTGTAATGGATCGGATACGTAAGGTAACATATCCGAAACTGGTTGCCGGAGGTTCACCGGAAATCTTTATGGAACAGGTGACTCATCCATTGCTTCCGGAGCAGACAGCAGTAGGAAATACAATCTCTTTAAAAGGAGAAACAGTTGTCATAACCGGTTCTAATATGTCCGGTAAAACTACATTTTTAAGAACGGTTGGTATTAATTTAGTACTTGCTTATGCGGGAGCACCGGTATGTGCAGATTCTTGTATGGTTTCCTGTATGCAGTTATTTACGTCAATGCGGGTGGTGGATGATGTACAACAAGGTATTTCAACTTTTTATGCTGAGATTTTGCGGATTAAAGGAATGGTGGAATATGGGAAGACGGGCTTGCCTATGATTTGTCTGATTGATGAGATTTTTAGAGGAACGAATTCTGCAGACCGTATTGTGGGAGCAGAGACGGTTATTCGGAAATTGTCAAACCCATCTGCAATTGTTATGGTATCGACCCATGATTTTGAATTATGTAGTCTGGCAAAAAATTACCATTTTGAAGAATATTATGAGAATGACCAGATTCGGTTTGACTATTCCTTACGGGAAGGAAAATGTACAACTACCAATGCATTGTTTCTCTTAAAAATGGCAGGTTTGACAGAAGAACAATAATTCTGTACAAAATGCACAAAGATAATTAGGAAAAAACCACGAAATCACATAGATTCTGTATTGAACAATTCATGTAATTGTGCTAAAATATCCATTAGTGATACTATAATTATACATATTACACATAAAAAAATGACAAATACGTGTGCATATAACACGAAGCATGGTAAGGGGGTAGAAAAAATGATGTTACCAGCAAATATCACCTCATCTCAGGAGAATAGCGTTTTATCAATTGCTGCTTCCAGTAATAAAGGCTTGTTAATTCGCTTTTTGAATGAACAGGTAGAAGATGGCTTCTATACTCTGGTGATTGACTATTTAAAGGATAGTAACTTTGATTTGTCATCTATGATGGTTGATGAAGAGGTAAAGACGCAGTGTACCAAGTTATATGAATTGGCAACCTTTGTAGATGAAGAGATTAAGGCACAGGGCAAATATGAGATTGAAGAATGGATTGAGCCGTTATTTAAGTTTGTATACGGTGACATTGATCCGGATAATGTAGATACAATGATTAGTACTACAGGCTTATATCGTTATAGTATCTGGTTGCTGTATTTGTACCAGACAGAACGTTTTACAACCTCCATGCGTTTAATTGGAGAACGGATTGCACCGTTATTAATTAATACATATTATCAGATTATGGAGACAGATGATCGTCCAAAGAATTTTGATAAAGCAATTATGGGTTATATGGATTTAATTAATGTGGTTTTGGAGATGAATATTCCGGCTAACATTTCAAAATGTGATTCTTTCCTGAATAACCTGGAAGTATTGTATGATTATTTTGTAGAAGATGATAATGTTGGTAATGATTATAAGATTCAATTAAGTATTGGATTGTTTAATGCGTTTATAAAGAATCAGGATTATGATAAAGCATTTGAATTCTATGGCTTGAATGCAGAGCATATTCCGGTTGATAATCTGAATGTATATGAAAGTTTTAAGGAATTGATTCGGAATTGCCAAAGTACACAGTATGCAAATGTATTGAGCCGGGCTGTAGTTACAGCAATTTCAAAACAGGATATATACAACCGTCGGATTGATTCTCTGATTGCAGAAGTTTCTAACTTTATACGTAAGGTATACCGTTATATTGAAGATGAACCTGAAATGAAACGCAATCTGCAGATTCTGGGTGTTGGAGCAGGTTTAAGTGATAAAAGTAATGTATTTGAAGGATTGTTTGAATACAATCTGGTATTCCATGAATGTGGAATTAAGGCATTGGTAAATCAAGATAATGCAGGACGTTCGTGGGAAGAAAAGTATGAGATTTTAGAGATGTTATATACCACGTTGAACGTCGTATTTGATGGTTACAGTGTTTATGAGCTGTCAAATCGGATTGAGCATCAGTATGTAGAATTGAACTGGATTGGTAATTATGTAAATGGTAATCCGGCATTATTAAAGTCATTGTTTAGTATTAAGGAAAAGATTAAGGCATTTAAGATAAGAAAGAATTCTATCATTGAAAAGAGTAAGGTAAATCATGAAATTAAGAAAATGTTGGAAGATCGTCAGAAACATTTGATATTCATGACTGCAGACGATATGATTTCCAATGGCTTAAATGACCCTTCCAAGTATATTTTAAGTAATAGCTATGACTCAGCAAAAGCAGAAAAAATGCTGGTGAAGACCTTTGCTGAAATTACATTACCAGTGCGGTATCGAAAAAATGCACCGGTACAGAAGACTTCCATTTTTGGCAAGAACTCTGCACAGCAAGAGGAAGAGCTGAAAGTATTGATGAACAATGCTGTAATTCAGGATATGCTGCTTAAGAGTGAATGGCTGTGGAATCAATATGATGAAAAAGGAAAAGATGCACAGTCACCGGAAGAGGTTACATATAGCGTGGCATGTCTGGTAAAGGTTGTGGAAGTATTCTTAAGCCGGAATACGGCGTCAGCACCTAAGCCGGCAGAAAGGCCAAATAAGCGTGTAATTATCACAAAAACCGGTAAGGTAATTGAATTATCTGATGAATCAGATACGCCAACGCCGGTAGCAGCACAGCCACAGGGGCCAACAATTGTAGACTATATCAATAATATTGAAAATTCATTAAAGAATACCAGTGAAGAAAATGTACAGTATGTTAAGACTTATCTTGCTGACTGGATCGATTTCCTCATGGATAATAAATTTGATAAAGATATGATGTTGGAAGTCTTTGAGGCAGAAGAGGTACGAAATAAGACATTACAGGTTATCAAGAAGCTGAGCTTTGATTTACTTCCATTGAAATAAGTTTATTCACATAAAACCCAAACGGGAAAGGCACATCCTTATGGATGTGCCTTTCTTAAGTTAGTAAATAATTTATGAGGCTATACTTTCTTAAGTTAAGTAAGGTGAAATATTAAGAATATCATATTTATTATTTGGCTTAATTAAATAAAGTTTGGGTGGTTAGGCTTCTCCTGAAATCAACCAAGGAGAAGGTTGGGTGATAAATACACTCTTGCTATCCAATTTGGAAACGCTGATTTGGAGAACTTCCATATTTTGGATATTGTATTTTGCAAACATATCCTTGATTCCGGATAGAATATCAAGCTCCAACGTGTAGATGACAAATTGCATTTTAGGATTTACAGCCAGCAGATGTTGAATATCCTGTTCCAAATTCTTGGTTGCCACAATAAATGCAAGACGAGGGGTTGGCAGGGAAGAAAGGGAAGAACGTGATAAATCAGGAATAATTTCTACATTATGTACTCCGAATTTTTCCACATTTGCCTCCATGGCTGCTTGAGAACCCTTATCACTTTCTACTGCAATAATGGTTCCTTCGCTGGCAACAATCGCTGCTTCGATGGCAATGCTTTCTCCGCTGACAATGCAGATGACATCCTGCGCATCTACATGAAGAAGGCTCATGATTACGGCACGGATTTCACTGCCAACATAATGGATAGGTCCCCGGCTGAAGTTTTCATTTTTGATTCCGATTTTATATGATTCCCTGGTGTTTTCGTTTAGTATGAAAAATACGGTTGGTTCTTTGATTTCAGTATTAATCATGTCCTTTATTTTGGCAGTTTGAATATTATTTCCCGGCTCTGTGCCGGTGCCGTACCAGACATCACATTCTCCTAAGCCGGCTTCCCAGATTTCATAGCACAGGTTTTTGTGGCTGGCATCTGCAAACACCATAACCCGCTTATGGGATTCAATAGAAGGAATGACATTTTTCTTTTTTTGACAAATATTCAACAACTTTATTTTTTCCGGGCTGATATCCATCATTTCTGCAAAATAACCGGTCCAGTTCAGCATGGCGCTGTTTGAATAAACGATTTCATTACTCAATATTTTCACGCTCCTTTTATTGTTCAATAATAAAATAGTATAGCATAGTTGCATATATTTTTCCATTCGAAAGCATTTATTTTTCCTGTGATTTCAAAAAAAGTAGTGGGAAAAGATGAAACAGCATAGGATTACATATAGAATGATTTTGGAGATTGGAAATGTTGACAGGAATTTCGGTACAGGAACAGCAGGGAGAGATTGACTGGCAGGCTGTAAAAGAAGAGGGAATTGATTTTGTGATGCTGGGATGTAGAATCAGAGGAAAAGAAGAAGAGACATGCTTTGAGGAGAATCTGCAAGGGTGCGTAAAGAACAATATTCCAATGGGTGTATATGTAGAATCCAGAGCTGTGAGTATTGAACAGGCAAAACAGGAGGCAGAGTGGGTGTTGAGCATAATTGGAAATCGACAATTGCAGTATCCGCTTATGCTCTTTATGGGAGATTGTGACACTACATTACAGGTGCCTATGGAGACAAAAGGGGATATAGCAGAGATATTCTGTAATATAATAAAAACTGCCAGTTTCCAAACAGGTATTTATGCAAATAAGTACTGGTTTACAAATCTTCTTCGGGATATCCGGTTTCAACAGTGGGAACGCTGGGTGATTCAGAATTTCAAAGAATGTACCTTTTCAGGAGAGTACAGCATGTGGCAATATACATCAGTAGCAAAGATAAAAGGCATACAAGGATATGTTGCAGTGAGTCGGTGTCGGACAAATAAAGAGTTGAGGAGAACAGGGATACCGAATCTGAAAGGCTATGCAGGTACTTCGTTAGTGGCAGCATTAAATCAGATAGAATATGCTTCTGATTTTGAAACACGAAGAAGATTGGCAATGGAAGTAGGGGTTGTGGCTGAACCATTGGAATACAAGGGGACAGGACAACAAAATATAGAAATACTTCGAAAACTGGGAGGTACGGTATCTGCCTCTAAGATGCTTCGGGAAGGAGCCTATATTAAGATAAAACCGGGAAGCAGGAATATATTGACCGGAACAGATTTTGATGCTGTTATCTATGACAATGTATTTCAGATACTTCGTATATCCGGAGTTTCGGTGGTGTTTGGCGTCAGGGGCAGAGTGGTTGGAAAAGTAAACCGCAATGGTGTGGTTGTTATTTGATAAAAGCTGGTTTTCAAATATGCGGTTGCATGTTATAATGAAAGCCGTGTCAAAAGGATAGGTTGAAAAGGGAGAATTAGCATGACAAAAGAGCAATTACGGAATTTAATGAACAGTCGGATTCTGGTTCTGGATGGAGCTACCGGTACGAATTTAATGAAGGCAGGAATGCCGGTTGGGGTATGTCCGGAACAATGGATTTTAGAACATCCGCAGATTATGATAGATTTACAGGCTTCCTATATAGAAGCAGGAAGCCATATTATATATGCACCGACGTTTACTGCAAACCGGATTAAGCTGGCAGAATATGGACTGGCAGACCGGATTGAAGAGATGAATAAAGAACTGGTTGCAATTTCCAAGAAAGCAGTGATAAAAGCGGGCTGCCGGGGATATGTGGCAGGCGATATTACCATGACCGGAAAACAACTGGCTCCTATGGGCGATTTGCAACTGGAAGAGTTGATAGATGTATATAAGGAACAAATCCGTTATTTGCAGGAAGCAGGTGTGGATTTGCTGGTGATTGAAACCATGATGAGTCTGGCAGAGACAAGAGCGGCTTTGATAGCGGCAAAGGAAACTTGTGGATTGCCGGTGATGGTTACATTAACATTTAATGAGGATGGACGGACTTTGTTTGGAACAGACCCGGTAACTGCAGTAAATGTATTGCAAAGTCTGGGTGCAGATGCAATTGGTGCAAACTGCTCCACAGGTCCGGAAGAAATGAAGGGAATTATCCGGGAAATGAAGGCATATGCCAATGTGCCAATCATTGCAAAACCCAATGCGGGCATGCCGGAATTGGTAGAGGGAGAAACCGTTTATACCATGACGCCGGAAGAGTTTGCAGATGCCGGTCAGCGACTGGTAGAAGCCGGAGCCGGAATATTAGGCGGATGCTGTGGCACTACACCGGAGCATATTATGGCTTTGGCACGTCGGGTAAAAATGATGGAAGCTCCGGAAGTGAATGTCCAAAAGCGTCGTCTGCTTTCCTCAGAGCGGAAAACTCTGGAGTTGGATTTGAATGGACCATTTCAGGTGGTGGGAGAACGAATTAATCCAACCGGAAAGAAACGGTTGCAGGAGGAATTGCGGAATGGCAGTATGGAACTAGTGCTGGAAATGGCAGAAGAGCAGGCAGAGCAGGGAGCAGCTATTCTGGATGTTAACATGGGAATGAATGGCATTGATGAAAAGGAAATGATGTTGAAAACCATTCAGGTAGTAGGCGATGCTGTGAATCTTCCGTTGTGTATTGATTCCAGTTATGTGGATGTAATTGAAGCGGCGCTTCGAAAGTATCCGGGAAGAGCATTGATTAATTCTATTTCTTTTGAAACTGCCAAGATTGAAGCGTTGCTTCCGATAGCAAAAAAATATGGAGCTATGTTTATTCTTTTGCCTTTGTCAGATAAGGGATTGCCGGAAACAATGGAAGAAAAACATGAAATTATCCGTGAAATCTTAAATCGGGCATTGAATATGGGATTTACAAAAGAAGATATCATAGTAGACGGACTGGTGGCCACGGTAGGGGCCAATAGAAAAGCGGCGTTGGAAACCTTGCAGACCATTGCTTATTGTAAAAATGAGTTAGAGCTGCCAACCATTTGCGGATTGTCTAATATCTCCTTTGGTTTGCCGGAGCGAATCAATGTAAATACAGCCTTTTTGACTATGGCAATTGCCAATGGCCTGACTATGGCCATTGCAAACCCATCCCAGGCAATGCTGGTGAATGCGGCTTATGCATCGGACTTACTCTTGACTAAGGAAGAGTCGGATGTTCGGTATATCGAAAGAATGAATACCCATGCTACCAGTGTGGTGGTAACGAATACAGGGAAAAACGGGGCGAGAGAAACCGGAAAAAGTCAGCCGCCGGTATGGGAAGCAGTATTAAAAGGAAATAAAATAAAGATTATTGAATATGTAGATGGAGAGCTTAATCAGGGAAGAAAGCCGGAAGAAATCATTAATCAGATGCTGATACCGGCTATTAATGAAGTGGGAGAACTTTTTAATAAAAAGATTTATTTTCTCCCTCAATTGATTGCAAGTGCAGAAGCCATGGAAACTGCCATTCAGTACTTGGAACCAAAACTGGAAAAGAAACAGACGGATCAGGTGATGCCGACGATTGTAATAGCAACAGTAGAAGGAGATATTCATGATATAGGTAAGAATCTGGTTGCACTGATGCTGCGGAATTATGGATACAGAGTTTTGGATTTGGGTAAAGATGTTACGAAAGAAGAGATTATAGAGACAGCTATTCAGGAAAAAGCAGAAATCATTGCCTTATCTGCACTGATGACAACCACCATGATGCGGATGAAAGATGTGGTAGAATATGCAAAGCAGAAAAAAGTAAAAGCCAAGATAATGATAGGTGGTGCAGTGATAACACAAAGCTTTGCAGAAGAAATTGGAGCAGACGGTTATTCGAAAGATGCAGCGGAAGCAGTGAAAGTAGCCGGACAACTGTTAAAAGAATGAGAATTCCGGTGAAGGATGTTTGACAAGAAAAGGAATAGTTGTTACAATGACAGTTGAATTTTAAGAAGTATTAGAGTACAATGGTTTAGAAATTGGAAGGGTGGTACATAACATGAAGAAACGCATTTTATCGCTTTTGGTTGTGAACTCATCTGGTGTGTTAAGCCGTGTATCCGGTATGTTTAGCCGCAGAGGATATAATATAGACAGCTTAACCGTTGGAGTGACAGAGGATCCAAAGTATTCCCGTATGACGGTTGTGGTAAGTGGTGATGACCGGACTTTGGATCAGATTGAGAAACAGCTATATAAATTAGAAGATGTTATTAATGTTACTGAATTAAAAGATGGGGAGTCTGTATGCCGGGAACTGGTACTGGTTAAGGTAAAAGCAGATAAGGATGAAAAACAGCAGATTATCGCAGTTGCTGATGTATTCCGTGCTAAGATTGTAGATGTGGCAGTGGATTCACTGATGATAGAATTAACAGGTAATATCAATAAAGTGGAAGCATTTCTTGGCCTGCTGGATGGATTTGAAATTATGTCAATTGTCCGGACAGGATTAACAGGATTAATTCGTGGAAATTATAGCGACAAGTAATTACTTCAATCAATTTAAGTAATCACTATATATCTGCACAATGTGCAGCCAACATTTTTCTATTACAGGAGGAAGTAAGAAAATGGCAAAGATTTTTTATCAGGAAGATTGTAACTTATCGTTATTGGACGGCAAGACAATTGCAGTCATTGGTTATGGCAGTCAGGGACATGCACATGCTTTGAATGCAAAGGAATCTGGTTGCAATGTAATTATTGGTTTGTATGAAGGCAGCAAGTCCTGGGCAAAGGCAGAAGCACAGGGATTTGAAGTATATACAGCAGCAGAAGCAGCTAAGAGAGCAGACATTATTATGATTTTGATTAATGATGAGTTGCAGGCAGATATGTACAAGAAGGATATCGAGCCGAATTTGGAAGCAGGCAACATGCTGATGTTCGCACATGGTTTCAATATTCATTATGGTTGTATCGTACCTCCAAAGGATGTAGATGTAACTATGATTGCGCCTAAGGGACCTGGACATACTGTACGTTCTGAGTATCAGGCTGGCAAGGGCGTTCCTTGTCTGATTGCTGTTGAACAGGATGCAACCGGTAAGGCACAGGATATTGCACTTGCATATGCGTTGGCAATTGGTGGAGCAAGAGCCGGTGTATTGGAGACTACTTTCCGTACAGAGACAGAGACAGATTTGTTTGGTGAGCAGGCAGTTCTTTGTGGTGGTGTTTGCGCATTAATGCAGGCTGGTTTCGAGACTCTGGTTGAGGCTGGATATGATCCGAGAAACGCTTACTTCGAGTGTATCCATGAGATGAAACTGATCGTAGACTTGATCTACCA